>JAPPFQ010000173.1 GCA_028875135.1 Acidobacteriota bacterium | reverse complement strand
CGACCTCAACCCGCTTTGCCGGAGAGGCTTCGAGTTCGTTTATGGCAGCGAAAGCGGCATCGAGGCCGTGGCGGTGAGGCAGATCAGGTTGTCCTCGCGGTCCAGACAGGGAGATCGAATCACGATCGAAGCCGACGACTCCATCGGAGCCGATGCGATCCACGACGTTCTGGATCTCATAGGCAGGGTCATGCCCCTGAACCTGTTCAATGTCACCCAGGCGGAACTGGTAGCATTTGTGACTCAGGACAAGGAGAAACTGGCCAGGAGAGTGTCCATTCGCCTGACCGCGCCCGCCTCCTGCTCGCTCGGCTACGGTGAGCGGGACCTGCGGCTGCGCTCGATGCTGAAGGCCTCGGGCCTCGAGCCTGAAGCCGTTGGCAGAGAGCTGCACAAAGATCCCGCAGCCGTGTTTCTAGATCTGGTTTCGCGCGTGGGAGCCTCTACGGCACGGGAGGTCCGGGTCGCCTCTCATGAACTGGCACGATGGCCGGGAGAGGCGGTTTCAGCCCTGAAGTCGCAGAAGCTGATCCGAAGGGCGCGACATGCCCCCAGCACGGTGTGTCCAGGCTGTGGACGGCAATGCGCCATGCCTGTGGATTGGGGGGTGGCCCCATCCATACCGTGGGTCGTTTGCGACAAACGTGGCGACATCAACCGGGTGCCCGTATCCGCAGACCGGCTGGCGCAGTGGCGAACGAGCGCCGGTATCCTGGGGCGGTTTGTCGCCGAGGGTCTTTCGCTACGCTGGAGCGGACGGAAGGCGAAGTACCGCGGAGAGTTGGAGATCGGCAGGGTTGTCGGCGAGAAGCCAGGCGAGATGTTGAAGCTGCGGACGGAAGGAGGATTGGCGCTGGTGACGGTAACGAGCGCACTGGCCTTGCCGAAGGTCCTTGTCTTCCGCGATGGGGCCTTCGGGCTGGAAAAAACCGGCATTCGCCGGTGGTTGGATGCCACCGCCGCCGATGAGCGTCCCATTGCCTCAAGCCAGATCAGGCGGGAAGTGGGGAAACTCGATACCCGAAAAAAGCACAAGGACTGGCAAAAGGCCTATCGTGCGCTAAGACGGGAGAAACCGGGCATGACCGATGTCTGGTACTCGCGGCAGATTGCGAAAAGCGGTCTTGGAGGCGGACACCGGCCGGACACCATCCGCAAGAACATGAAAAAGTAGGAAAAAGACCAAAAAAGTTGGGCGCAAATTTTTTTTCCGGTTTTTCCTCCTGTAACCTATAGATTCCGCTGAAGTTATCTGAACACCTCCCGGCGGGCGAAGAGCCCCTGTTACCAACCTACGTTTTCCTAACCTGATGATTCCATTGCATTTGCAGGAATCGCTCCTCCCGATTTCCGCGCTTTATCCGCCCAAATTGATCGGATAGCCTCGGACTCCATGAACGAAATGGAGTCCGACATGGCCACGACACCCAGAATCCTGAGGCTTCCCCTGGTCCGGGAACGCACCGGACTATCCCGCAGCAGCATCTACCTGCGCATTTCCGAGGGCCGTTTCCCCCGTCCCGTCTCCCTGGGGGAGCGGGCCGTCGGCTGGCTGGAGTCCGAGATCACCGAGTGGTTGAACCGGAGGATCGAGGCGAGCCGGCAGGCAGGGCTTCGAGGAGACGGTTCCAGATGACGGGCGTGTACTTGAGCCTCTACTTACAGGACCGTCCGGAACTGGGACGGGGGAGCGGTGCGGAGCGGATGTGCTCCTGTCCTTCGCCGGCTCATGAGGACAGAAAACCGAGCTGCTCAGTCCATGTGGAGACCGGCAAGTGGTACTGCCACGGCTGCGGCGATGGTGGCGGCGTGGTGAAGTGGCTGAGGCTGGCACGCGGCCTGCCGGGTCCGGAAGCCCTGCGAACAGCCCGGCGGCTCGGTTTGGCGCCGGAGCCCCCGGTGAACGGACGCCGGCCGTTTTCCCCAAACGGACGCCGACCTTACCGCCAGCCGCGTTCTGTCGAGAATGCGCCTGTGGCCGCTCTCCCTCAACGCTACGGGGCCTGCTACCGCTACTGCACGCCGGACGGGACTGAGTACGCCCGGGTCTTTCGGTACCCGGAAAGCCATCCCGGACGCAAGGCGGATCCCTACACCCTGCTCTCGAACGGACTGTATGCGGGAACCTGGACCCACCGGGCTCCCCAGAAACGCTGGCCGTACCGGATCGAAACCCTTCCCGAGTCAGTTCCAGTGGTGATAGTCGAAGGCGAGAAGTGCGCCGATGCGCTGGCCGGGCTGACCGAGGAAGTTGGCGTGGTGAGCTGGCTGGGCGGCGGCGGGGCCGTCCTGCGAACGGATTGGAACGCTTTGGCAGGACGGGAAGTGGTCTTGTGGCCGGACGCCGACGGGCCGGGACGGGAGGCGATGGCGAAGATGGTCAAGGAGCTGGACCGGATCGGGGCCGCCGAGGTGAAATTGATCGAACCGGAACAGGACCGTCCCTCCGGCTGGGACGTGGCCGACGCCATCTCGAAGGACGGTTGGGGATGGGAGGAAACACAGCAGTTTCTGCTCCAGGC
The DNA here is from genome assembly GCA_028875135.1 of Acidobacteriota bacterium. Classification (GTDB taxonomy): domain Bacteria; phylum Acidobacteriota; class Terriglobia; order Versatilivoradales; family Versatilivoraceae; genus Versatilivorator. The sequence goes on along the minus strand of JAPPFQ010000173.1, from coordinate 8,728 downwards.
CGAAAGGGCCGATCATCAGGAGTGTCGCCGACTCAGACGTGTAGCGGAAAAGGTCTTGGTGAGGGCGGAGGGGATCGATCCGGATCGGATCGACTGGATCTGGGAACCCTACCTTCCCGCTGGGGCGGTGACCCTGATGGCGGGGGCGCCCGGTTGCGGAAAGAGCTTCCTGAGCACGGCCCTGGCGGCGTCCCTGTCCCAAGGTCTGACCCCGTTTCACCGGAGACAAACCGAGAAGGTCCGGACAGCGATCCTGTCGCTTGAGGACGACCCGGCCCGAACGATCGTTCCCCGGCTGAAGGCCTGCGAAGCCGACCTGGGTGAGATCGTGATCTTCGACTGGCGCCATCGGGAGGCGGACTCGCTGGAGACGCTGTCGATGAGGGAAGGAACCCGGGGAGAGCTGCTGCGGGTCCTGAGGGAGGGAGTCAGGATGCACGGTCTCCGGATGGTGATCATCGACACCCTGACGGCGTTCACCCCGGCCGGGGTGGACGGCCACGAGGCGGTCGCTGTCCGCCGGATGATGAAGCCCCTGGCGCGGTTCGCCACCGATTGCGGCGTGGGCGTGCTGGTGATCTGCCACGCCCGCAAGAGGAGCAGTCACGATTCGACCCACGGAGTCCAGGCGACCGTATTGGGAAGCGTGGATTACGTGGCTTCGTGCCGGTCGGCGCTGCTGGTGCAGAGGGACCCGAAGGCGGAAGAGGGGACAGCAGGCGTCATGACCCATGCCAAGTGCAATTTCGGGCCACTGGGGGCTACGCTCTCCTTCTCGATCGGCGCCGATGGCTGGAAATGGGGTGAGGAGCGGCGAGAGTCGGGGGATGAGATCGAGCAGGCGCTTCTCGCCAGGAAAGACCACAGGAGAATCAGGGAGAGGGAGAAGCAGCGGGAGGCAAGGAGGGCCGCGAGGAAGACCCGCATGAAAGAGCGCATCCGCACCTACATCGAGCAGAACCCGGGGGAGGGGATTTCAACCCGCGAGCTGAGAGAGAACATTGAGATCAGATGCGACACCATTGCAGGTGTCTTGAACCACATGTTGGAGGAAGGGCGGCTGATCCGGCGCAGGAAGGGCAAGCAGAAGGTGCTGTGGAGCCTTGTCGAAGACGGAAACCGGCAGCGAATGCAAAGCGGAGAAAAGCCTCTCAAAACCGGTTCCCGTTTCCAAACCGGTTCCCAAGAGCCGGAAAGAAACGGGAACCGGTTGGTTTCAATGAATTCAAGGACTTGCCCTGTGGAAAACAGCGGCCCGCGCGCGCGCACGGGGGGCGAGAAACGGGAACCGGTTTTGGGAACCGGTTTGCATCCCGAGACTGAAACGAAGCGGAACCAAGGAAGCGACAAGGATTCCCCGAAACTTAGGGGGAGATCGCCATGACCGATGCCGGCACCATTCACTCCGGACGCCAACCTTCGGTTGATTCACCAATTCTGCAAGGAGGAAGAAATAACGTGAAAGGACCTTCGTTGTCTCGGCAAGCAGTCATTTGGGCGGGATTCCTGCTGTTCCTCCCAGTTGTGGCTTGGGCTCAGGGCACCAGTCCGTGGACTGATGCCGTGGGAGTCCTCGAAGCCGCCTTTACCGGCCCTATTGCCCGTGGCCTGTCGCTGATCGCCATTGTTGTCGGCGGACTGATGTTTGCCTTCGGAGAGGGCGGATCGAAGAAGGCGCTGGCCGGCATCGTGTTCGGTTTGGGTATGGCCATGGGCGCGGCCAACTTCCTGGCCTGGCTGTTCTAGGGATTCCGATGCACGGCCCGAAAATCTGGCGGGGGCATGCCACGTTGAGCGCCCCGCTGAAATTGATGGGCGTCGAGCGGCGATGGTTCCTTCTCTCCGCGACCGTGGCCCTGGCGCTCTGGAACGCCATCAACTCCCTGCTGATCGGAGGGGTGATCTTTGGCGTCCTCTATACCGCCGGCCTGCTGGCCTGGAGGAGAGACCCGGCCATGCTTTCGATCCTGAAGGTCTCGGCGAGCTTCCGCGCCCGTTACGACCCGGGCAAGTGGAGCAGTTCTCCATGGGTTGTGAGAATCCGGGAATGAACCTGAGAGAAGAAGCCAACGATTTCGAGGCAGCCGGCTCGCTGGCCGAAGAACTCCCCTGGTGGGGCTGGCTCCCCGATGGCGAGTGCCTGCTTGGCCGCAACGGCAACCTAATCGCCATCGGCCATCTCACTCCGGCTCCTCTGGACGGCCGCGAGCCTGTTCACCTCGACCGCGTCATAGACCGCTGGCAACGCGCCCTGTCCAACCTGGACAACAGGATGCGGCTCTATTTCTACTTTCTCCGCCGGCCGCTCGTGATCCCAAAACCTGTCGCCGATGCCGGAGAGGTTGTCCGGCTGTCCCAGCAGCGTCGAGGCGAGTTCCTGGCCGGCCGTGTTTCGGACGTTTCCGTATACGTCGCCTGGTGCTACGACCCGGGGCTTCAGGCGGCCGGCTCCGAGGTTAACGGCGGAGTGACCACCTGGCTGCGCCAGTGGATCGTCCAACGCAAGAAGCCCAATGAGTTTGTCTATCTCCGCCGAGCTGTCGAAGCCGCGGCCGAGCAATTTCGCCAGTCTGTCGCCGCCAGCCGCGCCCTGGTTTCCGACATCACCCCTATCGAGTTTCTTGGCCCCGAAGACGGCTCCCGCTTCCTGTCCGAGCTGGTGAACCGCCCGGGGACACCCTGGCGCGGAGCCACAGGCGGGGGCTTGAATTGGCAGCTGGCCGTGTCGGAGCTGGAAGCCGAGCGGCGCTTTCTTCGCCTCGACGGCGAGGCAACGGTCGTTTATTCCATGCTGTCTCCGCCCGGCGAGGCCAGGGCCAACCTCCTGGCCGATCTTTTCCGCCTGGACGTGACTTCGACCGTCAGCCTGGAGTGGAAGCGATGGGGGCTTGATTCCGCCCGGCGAAAGATCCGGAGCGCTCAAAAACACTACTTCTCGAAGCGCTACTCCATGGCTGCTCACATGCAGGACACTCAGGGAACGGGCGCCGCCATGACCGACACCGCCGCCGAGGCGGAATCGAGCCGCCTGGGCAGCGCCCTTGTCGAGCTGGAGGCCGACGGGGTCTCCTACGGTTCCATCACCTGCACCGTCACCCTCCATGGCGACTATGACGAGATCGACCGCCTGGACGCCGAGGTCCGGAGGATCTTCAATACCTGCGACGCCAAGGTGATCCGGGAAGGCTACGGGCAGCTCCCGGCCTGGTTCTGCCGGCTGCCCGGGCAGCCGCCCGGCCGCAATGTCCGAAGCGTCTTTGCATCTGCCGGACTGCTGGCCTGTCTGGCTCCAGTCTTCGGGGCCTCCAAAGGCAGGGCTATCAGCAAGCACCTGGACCGGCCCGCTCTGGCTGCCCTGGAAACCCGGAGCCGCACCCCTTACCACTACGACCTTTTCGCCGGCGACGTGGGCCACACCCTCATTCTGGGCGCGACCGGCGCAGGCAAGAGCTTCACCCTCAACTTCCTGCTGGTCTCCGCCCTTCAGTACAGGCCTCGCGTCCTGATTCTCGACCTGGGCGGCTCCTACCGCTGGCTCACTTCCTTCCTGGGCGGCTCCTACATGGAGCTTTCCCCTTCCCAGGAGGGAAGCACGACGTTCAAGCTCCGCCCGTTTTCCCTGCCGCCGACCGAGCGAACCTACCAATTCCTGTCCGGCTGGATCGCGCGCCTGCTGAGGATCGGCGGAGGGGATCTCGCCGGAGCCGATACTACTGAGATCCACGACCGCATTGCGGATCTCTACAAGCTGCCTTTGGAACACCGCACCCTGGGCGGCCTGGTCCGCACCCTGCCCCAGAAGATGTGGCCCCCGCTGTCCCGCTGGCACGGCTCGGGAGCCTGGGGCGCGGTCTTTGACAACCCGGCCACCGGCGACGACCTGAAACTGGCCGACTGGCAAGTGATCGACCTGGCCGGCGCGGCCGAGCACGAGGACTTGTGCGAGGCCGCCCTTTTCTATCTGCTGGAGCGCTTGCGGCTCGCCCTGGAAGACCCGGACGAGACCGCCCGCGTCAAGCTCATGGTTGTGGACGAGGCCTGGCGCTATCTCCGCGACCCCGCCGTCCTGTCCTACCTGGCGGAAGCCGCCAAGACCTGGAGAAAGAAAAACGCCGCGCTGATCCTGGCCACGCAGTCCGCCGTTGACCTTACAGGCACCGCCGGTGCCGCCGCGCTGCTTGAGTCTCTCCCGACCAAGCTGTTTCTCGCCAATCCCGACCTGCCGTCCTCGGTCGCCGAAGTGTTCCACTTGAACGGGGAGGAGGTCGAGGCAATCCGAGGCCTCTTGCCCAAGCGCGAAATGTACCTGCGCCGGTCCGACGAGTTCGCCATTCTCCGGCTGGAAGTGGACAAAGAAAGCTACTGGCTCTACACGTCTTCAGCCGTGGACGCTGAAAAGCGATCCCTGGCCGTTAAGCGGCACGGACTGCTGCGCGGCATCGAGATTCTCGCCAAGGAGGAACAATGATCCGAGACACACTCTGCATTTTGACCTTGTTCTTTGTCGTCCTGTGCGCCGCCGTCGTAGCCGACGAAAAGGCGGCGCAGACCGGTTCAAAGCCAGTAGTTCAAAACCCTGGCGTCCTTCGCGTCCAAGCCCAGCCCGACCAGATTGTCGAAGTTCGGACCAAGACCCGTCACACAACGGTCCTGGTCCTGCCCCGGGGGGAGAACATCCTCGACTTCGTTGTCGGCGACTCCGACTACTGGCACCTTTCCGGCGCTGCCAACTTGGCCTATCTGAAGCCGCTCGACGAGAAGGTGCAAACGAACGTGGCCCTGGTCTGTGAGAGCGGCACGATCTACTCGTTCCTGGTCAAGGAGGCTCCCGATCCGCACCTTATCGTCCGGATCGAGTCGGGCCGAGGCGCCGGAGTTCCTGGCCGGCCTGCCTTTGTCGCCCGTTCGGCAGTAGACAACTACCGGGAAATGGCCCGCGCCGCCGGCGAGGCCGCACGGGCGGCCAGGGAAGCCGCCGATTTTCGATCTACCTACGCCGAGTCCCAAGCTGCCGAGGCCGTCAACCGGTTCAGGGCCGACTACCCCGGCCGGCTGTCCTTCGCCTACAAGCTCGACAAGAAGGCCAAAGAGTGGCCCTTCCTTGTAGACGCCATGTGGCATGACGGACAGTTCACTTATCTCCGGAGCCGTGCGCAGGAGTCTCCCGCGATCTACGAGTTGAAGGACGGCAAGCCGAGCCTTGTCGCCTACGACCTTACCCCGGAGGGCCTCTACATCGCCCGCCATGTGCTCGGAGACGGCTGGCTCCGCATCGGCAAGAAGCGCGCCCGATGGCGTTTCGATCCGGCGCGAGATTTCGCCATGGCTCCCCTGCAGAAGATCAAGCGGCTCCTGAGCGACACCAAGCGGACCCTTGAAGGAGTCACAGGCGGGCCTTCCAAGGAGGAACCCAATGAGTAGCCAATGGAGCCGGCTTGTTACCAAGCCCGCGGGCGCTATCCCCGGTGGCCTCTTCGGCCAGATTGTGGTGGCCCTGACCACCTTGCTTATCGCCGCCTTCATCATCGCCTACGCCATCCAGGGCGGGTCCAGCGAGGAAGAACCGGAGGCCACAAGCATCGGACCGGCGCTTTCCGGTGAAGGCATGCAGCGCCGCGTCGAGAACACGATCGAGCAGCAGAAACGCCTCGAACAGACCCGCAGAGCGGCCCAGGCCCGCGACCGGCTGCGCGCGCAGATGCAACAGCCCGCCTCGGGTCGGCCTTCCGTGCGCACCGCTGGCTTGACAAAGGGGCGGTCCTCTGTCGCGGGCGGCCATGGTGCGTCCGGCACCTATCCCCCCGATCCCATGACCGAGGCCGAACTGGCCGAACAGGAGCTTCTACGGGAGCTCAGACTTCAGGCCATCCGCCGCAGGCATGAGTCGCTGCGCTCTAAGCCTGTCGCGCAGTCTGTCCGGCCGCAACCCGGCAGGGCTCTCCCGACGATGCGGAACGGAAATCCCCCTTCCCGGTCCGTGCGCCGACCCTCCGATCCCGACATCGAGGGGTTGCTTCAAGCCACCAAGAACCTGATGCGGCTGGAAAACGAAGATGTGGCCCCGGCCGCTTCGTCCGGACAACCCATGCTTCCGCTGGCCGCCGCAGGCCCGTCCGCGCCAGCCCCGGGCGGTCCTGTGGCGGCTCAAAACCAGCCGCCGGCGCATTCTCCGGAGAATCCCGGCAGGGTGACCACCCCTGCCGATCCGGAAGGCTTTGAACGCATCTACGAGGGATCGTTCCTAGAAGGCGCGCTGATTACCCAGCTCTCCGGAGACTTCCCCGGTCCGGCGCTGGCCCAGGTATCCGTCCCGTTCTACTCCGGCGACCGCCAGCGCGTCCTGATCCCCCGGGGAACGCGCGCCATCGGCACGGCCCAGACCGTAACCGACCGCGACCAGACCCGTCTGGCTGTCGGGTTTCACCGCCTCGTCTTTCCCGATGGCCGCTGGGTGTCCCTGAAGTTTGAAGGCCTGGACCAGGTGGGAACGACAGCGCTCAAGGACAAGGTGAATCGCCACTACCTCCAGTTGTTTGCAGCCGCCGGCGCCGTCGGCATCCTGTCCGGACTCACCCTGCAGGGGAGCAACCCCTATGCAGGAGGCCTGCAGGGCTTCCGCGCCGGCGCGGGCCAGGGTTTAGGGCAGGGGGCCACCCAGATAATGCAGCGGGTGCTGAATAGTATGCCCACCGGGACGATCCGCGCAGGACCTAGGCTGAGGATCTGGTTTACCGCCGATGTCCTGATACCGGTAGAGACGGCTCCACAGGCGGCAAGGCTTCACCCTTGAGAGAGGCCTTCGGCCCGAGGCATTCGATGGACCCTGTGCCCTACCCGATGCTTGTCGAGACGATAGGCACCGGTACGCTCGACTTCAAGGCGGCCAGCATTGGGATCTGGAGGGGGTTGGCTGTCGTTATGGTCCATTGGACTGGAAGGAAAGTCGCTGTGTCCCGGAGATTTGATCCCTGGGAGTGTGTCCGCCTTGTCCTGGCCCTGGAGTCCCCCGGACCATGCTTGCGTTCTAATGAGTACTGAAAGGAGAACCCCATGCAGTGGAAACGAATCGGAGCGATAGCCCTTGCTTTAGTCCTGTTTCCCGTTCCGGCCTTTGCGCCCGTCTCGGTCGATCCGGTTGCGAAAGCTCAGCGGATAATCATGCTGGCCAACCAGTCGTCGATCATCGCCAACCAGTTGACACAGATCCAGCAGTTTACCGACAAGCTCAGCGAAATTAGAGGCCAGGTCCAACACCTGAAGGACAAGGCCCTGGGAAGCTATCACGCCCTCACTTCCCCCTTTACCAGTTTGATTTCGGCGAAGACCGATCTGGTGGGAACCGGCATGAGCTGGATCGGGAATTTTCAGGGCGATGCCGCTCAGATAGCAAACGCATACAGGTCTCTGTCCGATGGCGTCTCCGTTCGGGGAGGATGGAACGGTCTGCTTCAGACGGCCGATACTGTCACCGAAACCGGCCTGGTGGGTCTTTTCGCCAACCTGCCTGCCGGGGTGGGCAGCCGTGCCGGCGAGCTTTTCCGGCGGCAGCGGGAATCGGCTGACCGCCAGCGGGTGCTCGATCACGCCCTGGCCGATGCTTCCAGCACCCTGTTCGAGGCCTTGAGGAAGGCCCAGGACACCCTCGACAAGCTGCGGACCCAGACCAACAAGTCTGATACCGCCCTGGCCCAGGCCAATGTCGCGGCCACGGCCACGCAGTCCGAGCTGCTGGCCGCCTTGGCCCAGCTCCAGGCCTACCAGGGCGCCCGCGAGGCTGGGGCGAGCTATGAGCGGGAGCTGGCCCGCCGGCAGGAATTGGAGCGATGGGCCAGGGTGCTGCGCCAGTCGGATCAGGACCTGCAGCAGGCTCAAGCTGAGATTGGTGCCCTGCCTAATACGGGCGGGAGAGAAGTTCAGTTCACCATTCACCCCTACTATCAGTGACGTTCACTGTGAGGGACTAGATAATGCCGCAGCTTACGCCGGTCACGATCCCTCCTGGACAGGAGTGGGACGCCAAAGGATTCCTCGATCAGGTTCTTCAGCAACTGGTGGGGCTGGCCGCGCCCGAGTTCCAGACCGCCGGCCTGGCGATCTGGACGGGCATGGCCACCGTCATGATCGTGTGGACCGGGCTGAAGACGGCCTTCTCCGGCGATTACGACATGTGGGAGATCGTCAAGCTGGTGGTCGGCCTGGGGATCCCCCGGACGATGCTCGCCTTCTACGACAACCCTGTTCCGGGAACCACTATGAGCTTCCCCGAGCTCATCACCCGGCAAGGCACCTGGGCCACAGAGGTATTTATCGGCAATAGCTGGCAAGGGCTTCAGCAGACCGTCCTCCCCGCCTTTAGCAACATCTTTACTCAGATCACCGATTCGATCCGGAGCTTCGGCGCGGCCGATGTCTGGATCAAGGGAGTCTCCTTTCTCATCGCGTCCCTGTTTGGCAGCGTCTTCATGGCCCTCATGCTCGTCCTGCTGCTGCTGATGTTCTGCCTTCTCATGGCCCAGGTCATCTGGGCGCAGTTTGCGCTGGCGGTCGCGATCATGGTCGGTCCTATCCTGATTCCATGGCTCATCTTTCCGCCCTTGTCGTTTCTCTTCTGGGGGTGGTTCCGCACCCAGTTGACCAATAACAACTACGGAGTGAATGCCGGCGCCGATTTCAACGTCTTCATGAACGTCGGTCTGGGTTTTATAAACACCCTGCAGACCGCCCTGCA
>JAPPFQ010000043.1 GCA_028875135.1 Acidobacteriota bacterium | reverse complement strand
GAGCGGCACGCAACGGGAGTGCATGCGGGCGGGACGCCCGCGCTCCCGGGGGGCGTCTTCCCGATGGTGCGGCGGAGGGAATACTTTTCTCCGGTTCGCGCCTTTGATAGAAATGGACCCGAGTCACGCTAATCCTGACTACCCTTCAAGGAGGCTTCGATGAAACGACGCGATTTCGTGAGAACCGCTCTGGCCGCCGGCTTGGCTCCGGGTCTGCTGACCCGGCCGGCGCCGGCAGAGCCGATTCGGCCGCGGTCGGGAGCCGCCCGAGAGAAGCCGCGCATCATGTTCTACCACGACAGCCGCCACCCCCTCATGTACATGTACGAGCCCCCCATTCGGAAACAGGAGGTGGAAGCTGCCGTGGATGAATTGGTGGAAACCTCGGTGGAAGTGCTCAATTTCTGCCTGGCGGACGGCCGCACCGTCTTTCACGATACGAAGGTGGGAGAGGTGTTCGGACAGCACGTCCGCAAGTGGCCCCACGTGGTCTTCCAGCGCGCCCAACAGAACGCCAGTTCGTTGCTGGAGGCCGGGTTGGATCAGTTAGAGGTGCTCTGCGAGCGGGCCCACGAAAAGGGCATGCTGCTCTATCCCGCTCTGCTGGTGAACCAGGGCAGGCGCGGGTCTCGCGAGGAGGACGTGCGCAGCTCCCTGTTCCGCCTGGACAACCAGCACCTGGAGATCGGCGCCGCCGGCGACCTGGATCCGGAGTTCGCCGGACTCACCAGCCTGGACTTCAAGCATCCGGAGGTCCGGGAGGAGCGCTTCGCCCTGATCGAAGAGGTGCTCAGGAACTACCCGGTGGATGGATTCGAGCTGACGCTGGCCTATCAGAGTCCCTCGCCCCACTTCTTCCATCCCGATGAAGTCGAGGCCGGCCGTCCCCTCATGACCGCCTGGATCGAGCGGATCCATCGGACCCTGAAGGAGACAGGCCAGGATCGCGAGCTGGCCATCCGGGTCCCCGGAGACCTCGACACCTGCCTGGGACTGGGCCTGGACGTAAGGGAGTGGATGCGGCAGGGGATCGTGGACGTCATCATCGGCGAGACTTTCGGGGTCTACTGGGGTCGGGTGGACCATGCGGCCGACTACCGGCCCCTGCTGGAGGCGGCCAGGGGCACCTCAACCCGCGTTTTCGCCGTGCTCAACAGCATGGTCGACTCCGACCGCCTGTCCAACGGGTCCATTGAAGTCATCCGGGCGGCGGCCTGCAACTACTGGGATCAGGGGGTCGACGGCATCTACCTCAACCAGTGGTTCCAGGGGGCCAACTGGCCCTATCGGGCCGCCTTCTACGAACAGCTTCGGGAAATCCCCCATCCCGACATCATGGCCCCCAAGGACAAGCTCTATCTCGTCCCGACGGCGGGCAGCTACCGGTCCCCTCCCTGGGAACCCCGGATGCCCCTGCCGCGCAAGCTGGCACAGGGCCAAACGTTGCGACTGGAATTGCCCGTCAGCGACGATCTGCCCTTCTGGAATCGGGTCAACCGGGTCCACGAGGTGCTGCTGCGGTTTCGGGTGATGAACACCAATCAACTGGACCGGCTGGTCTTCCGCCTGAACGGCCAGACCCTGCCCGATTCGGGCCTGCGCAAGATCAACCAGCTCTACCGCATGAGCGTACCCAACCGCGGCGGGGGTTTCGGCTACTGGTTCGTCTACCGCCTGGATGCATCCCATTGGCCTCGGAAGGGTAAGAACGAAGTGGAGGTTCTGCTGGAACACCGGGACGCTACCATCATTCCCGAAATTCTGTTGCACGACGTGGAACTGGAGATCCGCTACCTGATGGGCAGGAACTACCACCGCAACGAGGACCCCGACCTGGGTCCCAGTTTGCCCCTGCGGGACACGGTGCTGCACCGGTCGTAGGGTGCATTTCGCGTGGAGCCGCGACAGCGTCGACAGCAGGTGGCGGTAGAGGCAGGTTGGCACAATCCTAAAGGCGTGGTGCGTTGCGGGAAATGCTGTCCAAATGTAAGGCAGGGCGAGTACAATTCGCCACCCAGACTATTCCCCCAATGGCGCGGTGGCGTCATTGGCAATCATGGACTTGATCAAGGAGGCCAAGCACCATGTCGGTTTCACCCATTCCCGAGGGGTACCATTCGGTCACTCCCTATCTGATCCTGAAGGACGCGGCCGCGGCAATCGAGTTCTACAAGAAGGCCCTTGGCGCCGTGGAGCTGTTCCGCATGGAGGCTCCGGGTGGCAAGATCGGGCACGCCGAGATCAAGATCGGGGACTCCCACGTCATGCTCGCCGATGAATATCCCGAAATGGGTTACAAGGGGCCCGAGTCGCTTGGGGGAACCTCCGTCCACCTGATGATCTACGTCGATGACGTCGACAATGCATACCCGCAGGCAATTGCGGCTGGTGGCAAGGAAATTCGACCGCTACAGACTCAGTTCTATGGAGATCGTTCCGGAACGCTGACCGATCCCTTCGGCCACCAATGGACGATCAGCACCCACGTGGAGGACGTTTCCGAGGAGGAGATGGCGAAGCGGGCCGAGGCCGCCATGAAAGAGGCCGGCGTGTCGGACTAGTCTCTCAGGAAAGAGAGGTGACTCCCCACTCGAACCGATTGGCGTTGCATCTGCACGGCGCATCTGGCGCAACGGTCGGACTTTGTAGACAATGGGGGAGCTACCGATCGAGTCCGAATCCGTTTCAGCCCCGGGCGAAAGCTTCCACTACCCGGGCAACACAGACGAAACCGTCCCCTGATTGAAGAGGTCGAATTCATGAAAGGCATCACCCCAATCCTTTTCCCGCTGCTTGTGGTTCTGCTCTGCGGTTCCTGTGCGCCGGCCCCGGAAGTCGATCCCACTCCGGAGGCCGGCGCCCCGCCGCCGGCCGAAGCTGACCCGATTCCCTGCTACCTCACCGGCGATCCCATCGAGATCGACGGGCGCCCGGACGAGGCGGCCTGGGAGCAGGCCCCGGAGATTCCGCTTCGGTTCGACGGCGTGGGCAATCCGGTGTCCCCGACGCGGGCCTCGGCCCGGTTCCTCTGGGACGGGAAGGAGCTCTTCGTGGCCATGACCGCCCAGGACAGGGACGTCGGCTCCACCTTGACCGGCCGCGACGCCCGCTTGTGGGAGGAGGACGTGCTGGAGCTTTTCATCAAGCCGCTGGAGTCCTCCCCGCTCTACTACGAGTTCGAGTTCAGCCCCAGCAACCAGATCTTCGACGCCTACTTTGTCAAGCGCGGCGCCCCCCTGGACGAGGCCACGGCCTGGAACAGCGGGCTCCGGGTGGCGGTGGCCGTGGACGGCACCCTCAACAATCCGGAGGATGACGACCGGGGCTGGTCCCTGGAGCTGGCCCTTCCCCTGGCTGAACTGCATCACGCCGGGAATTCCGTCCCTCAGCCGGGGGAGGTCTGGAAGGCGGCAGCCTGCAGATATGACTACGACGCGCGCTGGGAACAGCCGCTGAACACCGCCACCGCCCCGGTGACCGAGAGCGGCGGCTTTCACTCCTACGAGGTCTACGGTCCCCTGCAGTTCAAGGGGCCGCCGCCCGCCTCATCCCAACCATGACCAAAACCTCCATCATCGCCGGGTGCCTGGGGGCGGGGCTGCTGCTGTCGGCCGCCTCCGGTCCGGTTTCCCACCAGCCCTGGGTGCGACACTCCAGCTTCGAGGATTTCTCGCGAGGAACGCTGGCCGACGGGGGCGCCAATCTCTACGTCGGCCGGGACGGAACCGTCGAGATGATTCACCGCTGGGACCTGAACAACGACGGGTTCCTGGACCTGTTCGTGGGACAGGACCACAACCAGGTGGAGAGCGAGGACGTTCTGGTCTACTGGGGGGGACCGCGAGGACTCCGTTCCCTGCTTCCCGACCTGCCCGACCAGCAGCCGCTGGGCAAGCTGCTGAGCGAGATTCGCAAGCGCGAGGCCGGGGTGACCCGGCTTCCCAGCAAGGGCGGCGGGCGTTCCCTGCTGGTGGACCTCAACCAGGACAGCTACCTGGACCTGGTCTTCTGCAACTTCATTCACAACTACGGGGTCGAGACCGACGCCATGATCTACTGGGGGTCCCGGGAGGGATTCCGGCCCGGACGGCGAACGCTGTTGCCCACTCTGCTGGGCAGCGCGGTGGCGGCGGCCGATTTCAATCGGGACGGATTCGTGGACCTGGCCATCGCCAACCACGGCATCGAGGGCTGGAAGCGCTTCGGGACGGCCCAACACCTGGAGTCCTATATCTACTGGAACGGTCCCACGGGCTTCAGCAGCCGGAGGCGGACGGTGGTGCCCTCCATCAGCGCCCTGGACGTGGCCGCCGGAGATCTCAACCGGGACGGCTTCCCCGAGCTGCTGTTCGCGAACAACAACACAGAGGAGAAGAGCGTTTTTCTCTACTGGGGCGGCCCCGGCGGCTTTTCCGTGGAGCGGCGCCACCGCATGGAGGGCGGGGACCCGGTGGGGCTGCGCCTGGCCGATCTGGACCGGGACGGCACTCCGGACGTGGTGGTGACTCACCGCGACGACCGGGCCCAACTCTTCAAGGGCGCCCCCCAAGGCTTTCCCGAGCAGCCCTGGGCGGAGCTGCCCACCGCCGGCGCGGTTCGATGCACGGTCGCCGAGTTGAACCGGGACGGCTTTCCCGACCTGATCCTGGCCAATCGAGGCCAGAAGCCCTCCAGCATCTACTGGGGCGGCCCGCAGGGGTACGAGACCGGGCGGCGGACCGACCTGCCCACCCTGGACGCCAGCGACGCCGTGGCGGCCGACTTCAACCGGGACGGCTGGATCGACGTGGCCTTTGCCAACGAAGGCGATGCCCGCACCCACGACGTGCCCTCCTACATTTACTGGAACGGCCCCCAGGGCTTCGACCCGGCCCACCGGCTCCAGCTACAGGGGTTCGGCCCCGTCAGTCTCCAGGGCGCCGACCTGAATCGGGACGGCTTTCCCGACCTGGTGCTGGTCAACCGCAATAGCGGCTCGCGCGATGCCATCGACTCCCTGATCTACTGGGGGAATCCGCGCCACCACTACTCGGCCGCATTGGTCTCGCGCGTGCCGGGAGCCATCGGCGCGGTGCCGGCCATCGCCGACCTGAATCGGGACGGCTGGACGGACATCGCTTTTCCCAACGGCTGGATCTACTGGGGGCACGCCGAAGGCTACGGGGCCCAGAGGAGGGAGGAGCTGAACCTGGAGGGGGGCAACGGGGCCTCCACGGCCGATCTCAATCGCGACGGCTACCTGGACCTGGTCATTCCCGCCGGCTCGGCTTACGGTCAGGAGGATTCGTCCCGGGGCATCCTGCTGTGGGGCGGAGAGGACGGATTCAGTGGCCGGCGCCGCACCGAGCTGAGCCTGAACACCAACATCAGCCAGAGCGCCGCCATCGCAGACCTCAACAAGGACGGGTATCTGGATGTGATTTTCCCGGACGTGGACCGGGAGAACGTGGACATCTTCTGGGGCAGCCGCGGCGGCGACTACAGCCGGGACAACCACAGCCTGCTCAAGGTCCATTCGGCCTCCACGGTGGAGATCGCCGATCTCAACGCCGACGGCTGGCTGGACCTGATTCTGGGCGGCGTCTACGACATGGCCAGGCACGGGCGCCCCATGCGCCACGCCACCCTTCTCTGGGGGAGCGCCGACGGATTCGACCTCTCCCGCAGCCAGAGGCTGGAGGCCTACGAGTCGGAGGAGCAGTCGGTGGCCGATCTCAACAAGGACGGCTACCTGGACATCGTCATGACCAACTATCACGCCTACACCACCCGCAAGCTGCCCTGCTTCATCTACTGGGGCGGACCGGAGGGCTACAGCGAATCCAGCCGGACGGGACTGCCCGGAGAGTCGACCCTGGCCCTCACGGTGGCCGATCTGAACCAGGACGGATGGATGGATATCGTCCCCTTCAACCACCTGCGGGACGGCGACCACGGAGTCGGCACCAACATCTTCTGGGGATCCCCCCAGGGGTATTCCTTCTCCAGGCGGCACTGGATCCAGACCTTCGGGCCCCATTTCAGCGTCCGCCACGACGTCGGCAACATCTATCACCGGAAGTTGGAAGAGGAATACCGTTCGCCCCCGTTGAGCATCCCGGCGGGCAAACGCCCCTCCCGGCTGGACTGGCGGGTCCGAACGCCCCACGGGACGGCGGTGAAGTTTCAACTGCGAAGCGGACCGACACAAGGGGCTCTGAGAACCGCCTCCTGGGAAGGGCCGGACGGCCCGGGAAGCTACTACCGACAGCCATCGGACCTTCCGCCGCCTTCTCCCGGATACCGCTGGCTCCAGTACCGAGCCCTGCTGACCACACCCGACGGGGGCAGCACTCCGGTGCTGGAGGAGGTCAGCCTCCAGGTCAGCGACGGCTGAGACGGAGCCGATCGCCCATTTCTCATCATCCTGATTATCCAGTGCATCCTGTCTA
Source organism: Acidobacteriota bacterium (assembly GCA_028875135.1). GTDB lineage: Bacteria > Acidobacteriota > Terriglobia > Versatilivoradales > Versatilivoraceae > Versatilivorator. The sequence goes on along the minus strand of JAPPFQ010000043.1, from coordinate 4,828 downwards.
TCCATGTTCATTCAAGACGGAATAGACATTGAGGCCGGCATCCGCCGGTTGTACACTAGCCTTTCCGCAGGAATGCCTCTTCCGTTGTCAACAGAAAGGACCGATTCGTGGACGCCCTCCAATACGCCAAGGACATCATCGCCTTCGATACCACCAGCAGCCTCAGCAACGTGGCCCTGACCGACTACCTGGAGGATCGTCTCAAGCAGATGGGCTGCCGGACCGAACGCCTGGAGTACGAGGACGAGAACGGGGTCCGCAAGGCCAGCGTGGTGGGGAAAAAGGGCGAAGGGCGGGGCGGAATGGCCTATTTCGGGCACACCGACGTGGTCCCGGCCATCAACTGGTTCACCGAGGATCACGGACCCTTCACGCCCGCCGTTCGGCAGGGAAAGCTCTACGGGCGGGGGGCCTGCGACATGAAAGGGTCGGTGGCCAGCATGTTGGCCGCCGCCGAGCGTTTCGAGGCCGGCCAACTGAAGCAACCCGTCTACATCGCCTGCACCGCCGACGAGGAGGTCGGATACGGAGGGGCCATCCAGGTCAAGGAGGAATCCCTTTTCTATGGGGAGATGGTGGAAGCCCAGACCAGGACCATCGTGGGGGAACCCACCCTGCTGGACGTGGTCTACGCCCACAAGGGCGGGTGCTCATTCGAGGCCACGGCCCGGGGAGAATCGGCCCACTCCAGCACCCGGGTGGGGCTGAACGCCAACTGGATCATGATTCCATTCCTGGTCAGGATGAAAGAGCTCTACGACGAAACCCAGAGCAGTCCCGAGTGGCAGGACCCGGAGTTCGACCCCCCCACCCTGGGAGGGAACATCGGTATCGAGGACTTCCCCGAGGCCATGAACGTCAAGAAGCCGATCAGCATCTGTCGCATCGGCTTCCGACCCATGCCCAGCACCAGCACCGACCGGTTGATCGAGCGGGTAACCCGGGCGGCGCAAGAATGCGGAGTGGAGCTGAAGGTCGACCGGGGGCACGGAGCCTTTCACGTGGACCCCACGTCGTCTTTCGTCCGGGAAGTCGTGAAGGTTACGGGGAGGGAGAGTGCCCGTACGGTGGGGTACGGAAGCGAGGCTTCGGTTTACACCGACCTCAAGAACAGGGTCCTGATCGGACCGGGAGACGTGGAGCAGGCCCACACTTTCGACGAGTGGATTTCGGTCGAACAGCTACAACGAGGTGCGGACACCTATGCCGAGCTCATCCGCACCTGGTGTTGTTAGAAGTGTCGGTTTCAACCACTGACCGGCTCTAATAGCTGCGTACAGCTAGTGGCTAATTGAGCAAGGCGACGGAATCCACCTTGCCGTGCTCGCTGATCACCTTGACCATCTTGCCCTTCATGTCGGCAACCTTGTCGGCGCCGATGGCCTTGGTGCCCATGGTCAGAGACAGCTTGGTCTCTTCACCCTTGCTGGCGACCACGATGGTCTTCTTGTCGGCATCCACGCTCTTCAGGGTGCCCTTGTTGGTCACCTTCTTGCCACAGCCGGCGTAGGCCGGACCCAGGCTCACGCCAAAGGCAAGAACGGCAGCCAGGATCATTGAAACGAAGAGTTTCATCGGATTCTCCTTATCTGCTGACAGCGGTCAGGCCGCATACCAATTGTCTTTGGACCTAACTACCCATAGTAAAGCATAGGGAACGCCATGAGACAACATCCAAGTTGCCCCGCCCCAAGTGCCGGCCAGGTCCCGAAGCCTGGCCGCGGCCCGCGAACCAGCCGAACCTCTGCTCCGTCCATCGTTGCAAGCCTGGCGCTGGGGTTCGGGCTCCTGCTGTCCCTCGTTTCAATCGCCGTCGCCCATCCCATCCCCGACGTGCCCCTGCGGTCCTTCTTCGAGGCCGACGGCTCGGCAGTCATCAAGATCGAGCTGGACACCCGCTGCTTCAGCCAGGATCCGGAAGCCGAGCCCTACCTGTTCCTGGAGGATTACCTGCGCCTGAGCGAGGCGGAGCGGGACCGGCTGCGCGCCCAGGCTCGAGCGTACGCCGACAAGGTCCTGCAGCTCTTCTTCGAGCCCGGAGGCCAGGCCCAGCCCCAGTGGGAATTCGAGTTCACCACCTTCCGGGGCCAACCTCTCACCCGAGCCGACGATCCGGTGATGATGACCGGGTCCTGGCGTCTGAAGGACACCTCGGGACTGACGGGCTACCAGGCCCGATCCCTGCCCGAGGCCGAACTGAGCCTGCTGTTTCTCAACTACTACCAAGGGGAAATCCTGCGGGGAATCCAGGTGCTGTTTCCTGATGAGACCAGCCGGGTCCTCGACCTCTCCAACCTGGCGGAGGCGGAAACCGGCGATCCCGACCAGAACCTGATCGAAGGCATCACGGCCCCGGGAAACTGGGCCACCTTCACCAGCTTCATTCGCTCGGGCTTCGTGCACGTGGTGCCACTGGGAATGGACCACATCCTCTTCGTTCTGGGCCTGTTCCTCCTCAGCCGGCACTGGAAGCCGCTGTTGCTGCAGGTGACCGCCTTCACTCTGGCCCACACTCTCACCCTGGGCATGGCGGCCACCGGGATGGTCCACGTCCCCGCCTCGGTGGTGGAGCCGATCATTGCCGGAAGCATCGTGGTCATCGCCCTGGAAAACATCTTCTTTCCCAGGTACACCCCCTGGCGGCTGCTGGTGGTCTTCGTCTTCGGCCTGGTGCACGGGCTGGGGTTCGCGGGGGCCCTGAGCCGGTTGGACCTGCCGGCATCGGCCCTGCTGGTGGGACTGCTGGGATTCAACCTGGGGGTGGAGCTGGGCCAGTTGACCGTGATCGCCGCCGGCCTGCTGCTGACCATCTGGCTGCGCGAACCGGACCGCTACCGCAGGGCCGTGGTCATCCCCGGGTCCCTGGCCATTGCCGCCATGGGCGCCTACTGGATGATCGAGCGGGTGTTCTTTTAGCTATTGCTTCAGTCCCGGCCCGCCTTCTCCCGGGCGCAAGCCGTTGCGGCCGGGCAGGTATTCCACCACCAGCTCCACGTCGCTGATCATAATGGGGAAGACCAGCTTGCTGTCCTTCTCGAGGACGTCGACCCGAATGGTGTTCCGGCCCATCTTGGGCAGGTCCTCGCCGCGCAAGTCCACGTGCAGCCGGTATCCCCGGTAGCGCTGGGGCCTCGGACGCATCTGGTAGGTCCAGTCCGCCTTGCGCCACCTGGCTTCAGGGAGTTCCTTCCCGTTCCACCACAGCTTGACCTTGTCGGTATGCATCATGTGCTGCACCATGACCTGCAGCTCGCAGCGCCACAGCTCGCCCTCGCCTGCCTTGGCCGCCAGGTCGTCGGCCACGTCCAGGTGGATCTCCTTCCCCTTCTCACCGGGGACCAACTCCAGGGGGAGCTGCCAGGAGACCCCGTACTTGGGTGGGGTGTCCGCCTTGGGATTGCTTCCGATGCGGTAGCGCTTGTCCCTGTGGGCCAGCACGTCCGGATAGCCCATGAAGCGCATGGATTCCATGGCCGAGTCGTCGTAGGGATAGCGTTCGGGGTCGGGGTAGTAGGTGTGGAAGAGCACGCCTTCCGCTCCAGCCGCGTAGGCGTTGGCCGCGGCCGCGGCAAAGACCTCGCGGGTGTCCTGGGGGTTGGCGGAGTTGTTGATGCCCGCCAGAACCGAGACCTTGGTGCCCTTGGTGGCTTCGACCACCTTCCGCAGCTCGGGGGTTCCGGCTTCGTATCCGTGGGTCACCGGCATGGCGATCACCGAGTCCACCAGCTCCTCCCGGATCCAGGTTTCCAGGTCCATTCCCAGGGTGCGGTTACCCTCCAGGGTGCCGGCAATGCGAATGACCAGCCGCTTCTCACGGCCCTGCTCCTTGGCCGCCAGGTCGCAAGCCTGCCGAATCTCACGGAGCCAGCCGGTCATGGTCTCGGTGTGCTCGGGGACCTCCCGCCGGGCGATAAAGCGAGCGTAGTCTTTGAAATTGATCTCGATGCCGTCGGTGGGGTATCGGCTCACCAGCTCCGTGATGACCGCCAGGCGGTCGGCCCGGATCTCCGGCCGGGCGAAGGAGAGCCGGTGGGGCAGATCGTGCACGGCCGCCGGAAAGTCGGGCTCCGGCCCCACCTGCCACTCCGGATGCCGGGTGGTGAAGTCGGCCACGCGGCTGTTGGTGACCTTGTTGGGGGCCGTGTGCAGCATGTTGAGCAGGATATTGGGGAGAAACTTGAATCCCCGGCGCTGGGCGTGCCTGGTGACCACGTCCAGGGGGTCCATGCCCCGCTGGATGAACGAATGGGCGTTCTGGCCGGCCCGGTACCAGACGATATGGTTGACCAGGTTCAGGTTGTGCCCCCAGCGTTCCCCCACCTTGGTGTCGTAGAGGAGCACGCTGCAGTCGCCCACGGCGTAGGTGATGGTATCGATGCCCAGGTCCAGCAACTCGTCGATGGGCTCCACGTACTGGCGAACGCTCATGGGGGGTTCATAGAGGTAGACGCTGGAGTGGCGTCCGTCCGAATAGAAGATCACTTCCTTCTGGCCGTCTCCCTCCCCGGCCGCGGCCGGGGCCGTCAGGGCCAGCAGCGCCCCGATCAGGAATAGTCCGGCAACGGCTGCCCTGCCCAGTAGCTTGATGTTCATGGTCGTAGCTCCTCCTTTGTTCAATGACCTGCGATAGACCTGCCTTTGCGATCCCTGCAATTTCCCTTTACAGACTCGCCCCGGGGCGACGCCCTTCCCGAAGGTCGACGGCTCCCGGAACCTCTGTCCCCTCACGCCTGCCTGGCCCGCTGCAACCTCCCCCAGCCCCGCTTCTTGGCGATGTCCAGCAGCACGGCCCCCAGGATCACCGCGCCGAGCACCACCTTCTGAGTGT
>JAPPFQ010000764.1 GCA_028875135.1 Acidobacteriota bacterium | reverse complement strand
GTTGTTGACCAGGATGTCAACGCCGCCCCAGACCGCCGCAATTCGCTTCATCGCGTCGCCGATCTCTTCTTGACGATTCAAATCGGCCTGAACCGGTATGGCTTGCCGGCCCGCGTCTCGAAGCTCCCGGGCCGCCTGCTCGGCCGATTCCCGCGACCGGTGGTACCCCAGGGCGACCCTGGCCCCTCTTCGGCCCAAAGCCAGGCCCACAAGCCGGCCGATTCTCCGGGTGCCGGTGATGAACGCCACCTTGCCCTCAATGTCCATGGGAATCCTCATCCCGGTGGAGGAGCGCCGTCGCCGCAGCAGCCCTCATCTCACAGTTCCCGCCTGCCTTCCAGAGCTCTCGCCATGGTTATTTCGTCGGCGTAGTCGAGGTCCCCGCCCACCGGCACTCCCATGGCGATCCGAGTCACCCGAACCTGGAGCGGCTTGATCAGCTTGGAGAGATAGAGAGCGGTGGCCTCGCCCTCCACGCTGGGGTTGGTAGCCACGATCACTTCCTCGACCCGCCCGTCCTTCAGGCGCTCCAGCAGCCCCTTGATCTTGAGCTGGTCGGGGCCGATGCCGTTCAGGGGAGACAGCACCCCCAGCAGCACATGGTAGAGCCCCCGGTATTCGCGGGTCTTCTCAACGGCAACGACGTTGTGGGGTTCCTCCAACACGCAAATCAGGCCGCGGTCGCGAAGAGGATCGGTGCAGTAGAAGCAGGGATCGACGTCGGTGATGTTGTAGCATACTGAACAGTAGCGAATGGAATCGGTGACGTTGAGAATCGACTCGGCCAGCCCGCGGGCCTCGCTGGAGGACGCGCGCACGATGTGAAAGGCAAGGCGCTGAGCCGACTTGGAACCGATGCCCGGCAGCTTCCTGAGCTCGGCAATCAGTTCTTCGACGGGGCGGGCGTAGTCACGCATTTTGACCGAATGGCAACGGGGTGGCCGGGCGACGGAGGGATCCGGAGCGCCGGAGACCGGGAAGACCCACATGAGCTACATCAGTCCCGGGATCCGCATTCCTCCCGTCAGGCCTCCAATCTGGCCTGCCATGGCTTCATCCACTTTGCGCGCCGCCTCGTTGAAGGCGGCAACCACCAGATCCTGCAACATCTCCAGGTCTCCGGAGCCTGCGGCGTCGGGGTCTATCTTCACTTCAGACACCTGCTTGAGTCCGTTCATCCTGACCAGCACCATTCCTCCGCCGGCCGTGCCCTCGACCGACAACTCCGCCATCTGCTTCTGCAACTGCTCCTGCATCTGCTGCGCCTGTTTCATGATCTGCTGAATGTTCTTCATCAGGGCCTCCATGCCAACGCCGGACCGATTCTACTTCAGCTTGCGAACCGCCGGTTTCTCCTGAACCTGAAACACTTCCAGAAAGCTCTGCACTCGCCTGTCCTCGAGAATCCGCTTCGACTCCTGTCTTTCGATCTCATCCTCCGGAGGCGGCATGACCTCAGTCGGCGGTGGAACTTCCGCCGGGGGTGGCGCTACCGGGGACGGCTGCTCCTCGTCCACCAGCAGACTCACCTTCAATGGGCGTCCCTCGAGCCTGGCGCTCGCCCTGGCGATCACCTCCAGGTTCTCGGGCGTTTTCAGCAACTCGCACGAACCGTGCTGACCGGCGGCGAACCGGACTCGTAATTCGTCTCCCGCTACGACCGCTTCCAAGGCCTGCCCCAGCATGGATGCCGCTATCGGGGACTCCTTGGATACGGCTTCACAGATACTGTCCAGGCCGGTGCCTGCCACGGCCGGGGCAGGCGGGCCGGAATCCTGGAAAACGGCCGGCGAAGGCGAAGGAGCGGACGGTGGAGGGCCGTCCTTGGCGGGCGGTTCGGGAGTTCCGGGAGTGGAGTCTCCGGAGAAAGCCGCCAGCAATTCCTCCAGCGCCGCCAGGCGCCTGGCCTGCACCATGCGGACCAGGCCCAGTTCCAGATGCAGCCTGGGGTGAGCCGAACCACGCAAGTCTCCATCGGTTGCCACCAGAATTTGGAAGAACCGGGTGAGATCCTCCTCCGAGAGCTGGGCGCTGACGGTCTGCAAGCGCGCCAATTCCTCCGACGGGGCAGAGACCAGTTGAGAGTCCTTTCCGCCGATCTTGACCATCAGCAGGTTTCGAAAATGGCCCATCAACTCGCGCACCAACTGCTGAGGGTTCCTGCCGCTGATCAGGACCTGATTCACTAGCGCCAGGACCTGCTTGGAGTCGCGGGCGATGACGGCGTCGGCAACATCCTCCAGCAACTGCTGGGGGACAACCCCCAACAAGTCCCGAACCTGCTCTTCTTTCACTTCCTTGCCGCAAAGGGAAATCGCCTGGTCCAGCAGGGACTCGCCGTCCCGCAGGCTCCCCTCGGAGGCCCGCGCAATGGCGCTCAGGGCCCGCTCTCCGATCCGGACCTGCTCTTCGTTGGCGATCAATGCCAAACGCTCAAGAATCTCTCGGTAGTTGATGGCGCGGAAGTTGAAGTGCTGGCAGCGGGAAAGGATGGTCCCGGGCACCTTGTGCAACTCGGTCGTGGCCAGGATGAAGACCACGTGCTCGGGGGGCTCTTCCAGAGTCTTGAGCAGCGCGTTGAATGCCTCGGTGGTGAGCATATGAACTTCATCGATGATGAAGACCTTGTAGCGATCCCGCGCCGCCCGGTACCGGACGCTTTCCCGCAGTTCACGAATCTCGTCAATGCCGCGGTTGGAGGCCGCATCGATCTCGAGAACGTCTATGGATTGGCCCGAAGTCACTTCCCGGCAGGAAGCGCAGTCATTACAGGGATTGACGGTGGGGCCCTGCCGGCAATTCAACGCCTTGGCCAGAATCCGGGCCGTGGTGGTCTTGCCCACTCCCCGTGCCCCGGCAAACAGATAGGCATGGGCGATGCGATTCTGGGAGATGGCGTTCTTGAGGGTCTCCGCCGTGGCTCCCTGCCCCACAATTTCAGCAAAAGTCTGCGGCCGCCACTTGCGGGCCAGTACCTGGTAACTCATGAGCCTGTCCCATGATCCTTCACCTTCAAACTTCTTACTTCAAACTTCTTACTTCAAACTTCAAACTCGGAACCGGCAGGCAGGGATCTCTCGATCTTGAACCTAGCGGTGTCTCGCAATCCAGTCGAATCGGGAGAGTCGGAACCAGAGGCGGGAAATCGGGGAAGTGAGCTGCCGGTCCGGAAACGGGCCTGAACTGGCCAGGCCCCGGGTTTTTCCGCGGCACCTCCGGGAGTCCACTACCGTTGCTTTCTTCCGAACCTGGCGGGATTTGCGGATCCGGATCGCACGGAGCCCGAGACCTGATGAATTCGTTTACCGAAGCAGACCGCATCGTAATGAATAACCCCGGCACTGTCCAGGGAAAAGGGTGTCGGCAAACGTTGGCTCACCCGACTCGAGCGATGACCGTGACCTCCCGTGGAACCGCGACGCCGGCCCGTCTCCCGCCCCCTGGAATCACCCCCCGGCGTCCAGGACCTCCTTGGTAATCAGTCGAATCGGCACCTCCACATCCTTCTCGATCGGGTTGCCCTGGAGAACCTCGACGGCGTTTTCGACCACCCGTTTGCCCATATCGTAAGGGAATTGGGCCACGCTGGCCAGCAACCTGCCCTGCCGGACCGCTTCCCTGGCTTCGCTGGCCGCGTCGAACCCCACGACCACGATGGACCCTTCCCGCCCGGCCTCGGCGATGGCCTCGATGGCGCCCAGGGCCATCATGTCGCTGCAGGAGAAAAGAGCCTCGATGTCGGGCTGAGCCTGCAGCATGTTCTGAAACACGGTGTATCCCAGGGCCCGCTCCCAGTTGGCGGTCTGAGACGACAGCACCTGAATGCCCGGATGAGTCCGAATGACCTGGTGGAAGCCCCGGAGTCGGGAGTCCCCGGTTTCATGTCCCGGGATTCCCTCCAATATGGCAACCTTTCCCTGTCCATTCAGATACTCCACCAGGTATTCACCCGCCACCCGGCCTCCCCGCAGGTTGTCAGACCCCACGAATCCGGCGATCTCGCCTCCGGCTTCCCGTAAAGCCTCCTGGTCGACACGGGTATCCACGATCAGTACCGGGATCCCGGCTCGATTGGCCTTCACGATGACGGGCACGATTTCACGGGACCCGCTGGGGGCGATGCAGAGGGCCGAAACTCTCCTCTGGATCATGTTCTCCACGATCTGCATCTGCTTTTCGACGTCAATCTCCCGCTCGGCGGCCTGTATCACCAGTCGGATGTTCAAATTTCCGGCGGCCTCCTTGGCCCCCCGCTGCATGTCGAGGAAGTAGGGGTGATTCAGCGTCTTCATCACCAAGGCGATGACGGGATCGTCGGCGGAGGGTCCGGTCTCCCGCCCGCATTGCAGTCCGGTCAGGCCCATGCAGACCGTGGCGAGAAGCATCAGGATTGAACGACGATCGGGACGCTTGCTTGAGTTCATTGTTCTCCCTTCACCTCACGGGTCACGAGTGCAAAAACGCTGAACCACAGAACAAGAATATGATTCACCATTCATCATTCACCATTCATCATTCATCATTCATCATTCCTCATTCCTCCCTGTCAGGCCTTGCGATTCTTGAGAAACATGTCCACCAGTACAGCCAGAATGATCACCGAACCGATAACGATCTGCTGCACGAACGAAGAAACATCCAGAAGATTCAGCCCGTTTCGCAGAACCCCCATGATCAGGGCTCCCACAAGGGTCCCGAAGACGGTGCCTTCGCCGCCCATCAGGCTGGTTCCCCCGATCACGGTGGCGGCGATGGCATCCAGTTCGTACATGATTCCGGCAATGGGTTGGGCCGAGTTGAGACGGGCCGTCAGGATGACGGCAGCCAACCCGCTCAGCATTCCGCAAATACCGTAGACAAGGGTCTTGAGCTTCCTGACGTCGACACCGGAGAGAAGGGCCGCCTCCTCATTGCCGCCAATGGCGTAGACGTGACGTCCGAAGCCGGTCTTCCCCAGCAGGACTGCCGCCACAAGGTAGACCAGGAGCATGATGAGGATGGGAATCGGGACGTAGAAGATCTCGCCCGAAGCCAGGAATCGAAAGGACTCCGAGAATCCTGAAACCGGCCTTCCCTGGGTCACCAACAGGGCGGCGCCCCGCGCAACGCTCATCATGCCCAGGGTCGAAATGAACGGCGGGAGCCGCCCCCGGGTAATCAGGACGCCGTTGAGCAGGCCGCAGAGAAATCCGGTGACCAGGCTGGCCGTCAGGGCCAGGGGGAGCGGAACGCCGGCTTGCAGCAGGGTGGCCATCACCACGCCCGACAGGGCCAGGACCGAACCGACCGAGAGGTCGATTCCCGCCGTGATGATGACAAAGGTCATTCCGGCCGCCATGATGGCGATCACGGAGGACTGCTCCACAATGTTGAGAAGGTTCGAGAGGGTCAGGAAATAGGGAGTCAGGATCCAGAGAACCACACAAAGGCTCAGTAGACCCAGCAGCGTTCCCAATTGCCGCCCGGGAATGGAAATGAACCGATGAATTCTCATGAGTCGGCTTTGCGGGACAAGCAACCGGGCGCCCTTCCTCCTCGCCGGCGCCTCGGCCCCCCTCTGGCAAAACAGCCAGGCTGTACAGGATCAGCACGCGGGAACGCAATCAGATCAAACTAGCGTTTGACGGCGCAAGGGGGAGTTCCAAAAAAGTCGCAGGCATTCTCAGGAGTTTTTCTCCCTGGCTTCCAGCACCTTGGCGACCACGACCTCGATATGGCCCTCATCGACAAAGGGCGACAGGATGTAGGACTTCAGGGCGTAGATGGGTTCCTGGTAGGTGGTGCGCCGGTAGCAATCGGTGGAGGAAATGACGGCGCCCCGCCCGGCCATGGCTTCGGAATGCACGTACCGGAAAATGGTCCGGTTGTATTCGTTATTGGAAATCAGGACATCCCGATAGGCGGGGTCATTGAATTCCTGGCGCTTGATTGCGAACGTATCGACACCGGCAGGATAGGCTCTGAACAGGGTCACCGTCCCGAAATTCTCCCGGTTCAACACGGTTATTCCTTCGTGCCCTTCCAGGTGCTCCCGCAGAAGTTGGGCCATCTCCACGATGTATCCGAGGATGACCTGCAGTCCCTGTTTCCCGAACAAACGGTAGTTTCCGAGCGCTGCCAGGGGTCCCGTCCCCGCCCTGGTGGTCTCGAGTGTGAAAGTGCCGGGACGATGATCTCCGAAATGATAGAGGTAGGGCATCTGCTCAGGAGTCCGCGCTACCAACTGCACGTCCTCCCGCTCCCGAAAGAGGACCAGGCTGGAAACGTAGGGTGCGAATCCGGTCTTGTGAAAGTCGACGCCAACGGAATCGGCCAGAGCCAGATGGCGGATGCGGCGGCAGGCTCCCGCCAGAGCCCTGACGGTTCGCGGACGAAAACCCAGCGGATTGCTTCCGAAATCGTAGTCGTTGAAGACGGACCAGGCCCAGCCGATGACGGCATCGGCGTGAACATGGGGACGGTAATCGAGCTTGAATTCCTCCACCAAGGCATCCCGCAAGCTCACGATTCCCTGCAAGTCATCCAACCCGAAAGCATCGGTGGTTCCCAGCGTCGCTATAACGGCGGCGATCTTCTTCCCGCTCGCCAACGCCGTCCTGGCCTCCTGCTCGAAGCGAGCCAGGTCCATCTCGTTGTCATCCGTGGTCGGAATCGTGATCAGGTTTTCGGTGCCCATGCCCAGCCAACCGACAACGTTATGGGCACAGTAATGGCCGGCATCCGAAACGAACACAACCGTGTCTTCGGGTGTGCCCTTCCGCATGGCCTGTGGACAGGCTTTTTCCAATCCGATCTTTACCCCGTAGAGAGTGGTGCCGGTACCGCCGAAGGTAAACACGCCACCCGACCGTTCCGGGTCGTATCCGACCAGCTGCGCCGTCATGCCGACCGCCTCGGCCTCAGCCAGAGCCACCAGCCGGCTGTATTCGTCCCAGGCGAGATTGGGGTTGTGCAGGGAAGCCAGCAGCACGCCGATCAGGCTGGAAATGGTGGGGGGAGGAACGACGTTCTGTTGGGTGTGAGGATGGCCGAAGATCGTCATGCCCCGAAGATAGCTTACGAGGTCGGAGGTCACGTGCTCGACCGAGGACATCCGATCGGGCATGGTGGCTTTTCTCGCCTGCTCGAAATCACCGGAGACGACGGAACCGAGAATCGGCAGCTGCGTCTTGAGCCCATCGACCTGATCGAGCGCACGCATGATGGAGTGAACAAAGTAGGAGTCGTGGATCGGGTCGGAGACCGGCTGGGGAAAGGCGAGCCGGATCTGTTGCAAAATGTCTCGATAGCTCATCAGTTGCCTCCATCACAGGTCCGCAAGACTTTGTCCATGGTCCGTTAGATGCCGGCTTCCTGCCAAAGAGTGTCTGGCACGGCTCAAGCTCAAGCCCCGGCCAAGCCATTCTCACCGGGGAATTGGGCTTCTAGAGAAGAGTCTACGCGTTAAGACGGGTTTGCGAAAGGCGGGGGGTTTTGGGATTCGCTGCTGGTTCGTGGTAGAGACCCGGAAAACAGAGAAGTTGGGGGAAAGCCACGGGTGCCGGAAATTCACTCACGGGGCGCCGCGATTGCCCCCCTCCGGCTCGGCTGCGGGCTTCGGCTTGGTCGAAGGGACGCCGAGTTTGCCGACTCCCCCTCAAGGGGGGAGTGATACTTGAGGCCTGCAACAACGCTCTGGTATCACTCCCCCCTTGAGGAGTCGCAGAAGCCGAGCCGAATGGCGACGGCTGATGCGGTGGGGGGCAATCGTCGAGCCGCCAAACTGTGGCGGGCTGCCCAAAAAAGAATTCCCATGACCTCGAAACCTCTGCATACTTGGGGCGGTCGCTACCGTAGCCCCCGCGGGGAATGTTATGCCTGGAATGATCGTGGCTCCTCAACCGGAAGCGGTTGAGCAGGGCGCCAAAGTGCTGGCTTCAGGAGGCAACGCCTTCGATGCCGCCCTGGCCTGTGCCTGGATCCAGTTCCTGGTCGATCCCCATTCCTGCGGAGCGGGGGGCTACCTGCTTCTCAACTGTTGGCTGGGGCGCACGGACGAACCTCTTCCCATCCTGGATGCTCCCGCCCTGGCCGGTTCCAGGGTTCGACCCGAAATGTGGGAATCGCTGGTGATCGGCCCCAACCCGGGCGGTTGGGGGTTCCAGCTCCGGAACCAGGTCAATGAAGACGGCTACCAGTCGATCTGCACTCCGGGCGCCGTCCTCGGCCTGGAGACGATCCACAGCCGCTGGTGCAGCCGCCCCTGGCCCGAACTGTTGCAGCCCGCCATCGAGCTGGCAGAGGAGGGCTGGCAGGTCAGCGCCTCCATGGCCACCCGCTGGAGGGACAAGCCCCACTACTATGAAACCACCTCGCTGCGGGAGAAGCTGGCAGCCACCCCCGAGGCAAGCAGAATCTATCTGAGACCCGACGGCAGCACCTACGAGGCGGGAGACCGCCTTCGCAACCCCGATTACGGCCGCACCCTGCAGCGGCTTGCCCGAGAGGGACCCCAGGATTTCTACCTGGGTGAGATGGCCCGGGACATGGCCTCCGACCTGGAGGCTCACCAGAGCTGGATCACTCCGGAGGACCTGGCGCATTACCGGGTTCGGGATGAGCCTCCGGTAGTGGCGCCCTACCGCGACCTCCTCATCCATACGGCGCCGGCACCCCACGGCGGCCCCACCCTGGCTGCCATCCTGAACATTCTGGAAGACTACGACCTGGCGGGGCTGGGCCATAATTCCCCTGCCTACATCCACCTGGTTTCAATGGCCATGAAAGCCGCATTCGCCGATCGAAACCGGTACCTGGGGGATCCCCATTTCGCGAAAGTTCCCCAGGAGTGGCTGGTCTCCAAGGAGCGGGCCCGGCAGTGGCGGGAGGTCATCGACTCGGGAAGGGAAATCGAGCCTTTCCAGGCGCAGACCGGTTCCACCGACACGACCCACATCAGCGTCGTCGACCGCTGGGGGAATCGGGTTTCCCTGACTCATTCCCTGGGCACTTCGTCCGGGGTAATCACGCCAGGACTGGGCTTCATGTACAACAACTCCATGATCAACTTCCACCCCTATGCCGGCCACCCCAACAGCATTCTGGCCGGCAAGGGACGCACCACCGGCATGACCCCGACCATCGTCTCCCGGGACGGGAACCCGATCCTGGTGGTGGGGGCTCCCGGCGCCACCCGGATCATCACCGCCGTGCTTTCGGTGATTCTCAATCACGTCGATTTCGGCATGTCCGTCACCGAGGCGGTCCTGGCGCCCCGCTTCGATTGCCAGGTGGACGCCATCACCTGCCAGGCTCGTATTCCGGAAGGAGTCTGCGCGGAGGTCCGCAAGAAGCACCCCATCCAGCGAATGCCTGTCAGCCACGGCGGGTTCGCCCTGGTTCACGCCATTGGGATTGACTCGGAAAGTGGAGCGCTGAGCGGCGCCGCCGACAGCGGCGCCGACGGCATGGCCCTGCAGGTAGAGGACGACCGGCTATAGCCTGCCCTCGTGGGGCTTTTCCCAATCCCCGCTGAAACCTTCCACGCCCTGAATTCGGCAGAGCCCTTTGGAGAAATCGAACTCGGCCGTGACCTCGTTGTCGAACTGCAGGCGCTGCAGGCTGCGTTCGGGGTTGAGCAACCGGTGAGAGGTCATTTCGGCGTGGGCGGTCTTTTGGAAATAGCTGCTCCAGCGCTGCAGCCACTGGATGCGCCGCCGCATGGGGGCGGTCCCCCAGTCCTGGACCGGAACGCCGTCTTCCAGTCCGGTTCCGGGAAATTCGTCCCCGTAGGGCAGTATCCAGTTGTAAGACGGGGCAGCGGTAAAGAGGAGTTCGTACAGGCGGGGGTTCTTGTCCTCCGGCCAGTCGTAGCGGCCGTATCCCCCGCCTGAGAAGCAGGCCGCGTAGCACTCGTGAAAGACGAGCTGAAACCAGGGGATGGGTTCTCCCACCGCAAGCCGGTCTCGGGACCAGTCGGTAAAGAAGAAGAAATCGCACTCCGAGACGCACCAGAACCGGGCCAGCTCGGCGCCTGGGATGATTCCCCGCTTCCGCGTCTCCCGAAAGCACTCGATCTGCTTTTCGATGGCCAATTTGCGAGATACCGGGTGGTCCGGAGAAAAGTCCTCCCGGTGGCCGCCGTGAAAGGCGTATCCGTCGAAATAGAGGGCATCGGGCTCGAACCCCCGCGACTTGGCGTAGTCCAGCGCGCGCCGCAAAGCCTCGGGTCCGAACTGGGGGCTGAGTCCGTCGCCCCAGAAGCTGGGCCTGGGATGCAGCTCTCCCGACCGGTCCCGCGAGGACCGGGCCGGGTCGTAGCCGGGGGCTCCCTTCAGATTGGTATTGGGATTGATGAAGACCTTGACCAGGGCCCCGTATCGCCGAGCCCGGTCGGCCAGGCGCCTGAGCCTTCTCCAGCCTCCCTGCACCGGACGCCGGCGCAGAAAGGCCTGCCAGGCACTGGCGTCGTTGCGGGCAGTGGTACCGGGGGACCACTTGGGGAAGAAGAAGTTGACGGGCATGCCGTGACGCTTCCAGCGCTGCAGGTCTTTCAGCACCCGCGATTCGTCTCTGGACTTCCAGTAGACCCAGCGAAATTCGAAGCCTCGCAGGTATCGGTCGATCGCGGGCAGTTGCCTGGCCCTGTCAGCCAATGTCCGGAAGAACCCCTTTTGGCGGGCATAACGGCGGTAAGCCTTGGCGATGCCCACGTGGTCCAGGTCCCGGGCGAAGCGCATCAGGAACTGACGCGCGTAGCCGAGTTCTCCCAGCGACGCCAACCAGTTGAAATCCACCAGCGAAACTTTGCCCGGAAGGTGGTCGACCTCCACGCTGCAGTCCCAGAAAGTCTCGACGATCTGGTAGAGGGTGTGGCCTCCCTTGATCAGGCCGAACAGGGGCAGGCTGTAGCGCCCCCCCACCAGGTTGCCGCGAACCGAATCCCCCTTGGGCATGCTCTCGGCCATGTCCGCCGGAATCAAGTAGCCGGAACCGTGGGGGACCAACAGATACCCGCCGTCGCTGGTGGGTTTCTCGATGCGGTAGAAGTGGTTCACGCGCCGGATGCGGTCCTGGCCACCGGTCTGCTCCAGGCGAACCAGCAGCTCATCCGTTTCGGAATCCAGGGCGTGCACCAGCTCGATTTCCAGGTCGGTGCCGGGGAAAGCAACCAATCGGGTCCGGTAGCCCCGGAGGCGGCCCTCCTCGAAGGGCTGCCAATCCTTGACGCCGGCCTCCCCGAAGCCCAGGGTCCGCTCCTTGCCGGCGGCATCGGGGTCCAGAACCAGTTGGGGCTTCAACGCGGTAGAACTCTCCCAGATCGCCTCTCCCCCTTCCTGGTGGACACTTAGCCCCCCCTCCCCATCGACGCGCACCGAATAGGTC
>JAPPFQ010000181.1 GCA_028875135.1 Acidobacteriota bacterium | reverse complement strand
CTGCAGACCACGCCGTCCCGGTTGACGATGGTGGCCCAGAGGTCGTTGCCCAGTCCGCCGTTTCCCAATGGATCCTTGACGACTTCCTTGAGGACCTCGGTCAACTTCTCGTGGTCGGGCAGGTCCTTGCACACCCTGTTGGCATCGAATTCTTCCTGGGCCGGGAGGGGATGGACTGTCCACAACATACCGATCAGTGCAACCGCGGCAAGAATGCTCACGTAGTGCCTTCGGGATACCGTCATCCGCCACCTCCGCCCAACTGGGACGATGCTCCTCCTGAAGGTGAGCACTCTACCACGTGACGCGGGGTGTCGCCTAGTGGCGCGGGGTTTGATGCGGGCCGGTTTTGAGCCAACGGCGCGAGCCCTCACCGGAACGGCCCGGCGAGGCCATTTCCGTTCGTGTTCCATCCGGGGATGAGGGATGCTGCAGGCAATGAAATGGACATGACAACCGCTGTCCCTTGGCTTCGACCTTGGCGTCGCAGTTGTCGGGAGTCCTTCGTTGCCGTAAGATTGCAGCTTCCACATCCGAGGCCACTGTAATGCCTGTAACGCCCAACCGCATCGACGATACCAACTTCAATCGAAGGATCGATTTGCCGTTTGAGTTGCGTCTTCAGGACTTTCAGATGGCCATCCAGGACGTTTATGACTTCTTTTACGACCTGGGGCAGGTGACCATTGAAGACTTTCGACGCAATCCCCGCGGAGAGCTTGGTACGCGAACCGCTACGCTTCACAAGGAAGGGATCCGGAGGTTTCGCGAGAACTGGGTCTATCGAGTTGAATGACCTCTATTTTGGGGAGTAGCGAATTAGTTTGGGAATGGCATCGGTAGCCATCCTGAAATAATGATCGTCCTTTTCCACGCCGATGCAGGTATGACCGACAGCTTCGGCGGCTGCCAACGTTGACCCGGAGCCCGCGAACGGATCCAGAATCATGCCTTCTCTCAGCGGCAGCACACCGCCTACCAGTTTCCGAAGAAAGGATTGAGGCTTAAGGCTTGGGTGCGGCGCCAACTTGCGCTCGCTTTTTCTTGTTGGCGAGGAAGCGATCACGTCCCCGAACGGCTTTTCGTGACTTGGCCGGCGAAAGCCGCCGGTCTTCCATTTCCTGAGATTGTCCTGAACTCTTCCTTCCAGGGGTTTCCGGTAAACGACCCAGGGCTCCCACATCGAACGCGGCATCACAGTGACATCGGAAAACTCGTCGTGAGCAGCCTTGGGACGGTCCCCACCCCTCATGGTCATGGTTAACCTCACGATTTCTCCACGTCGCTCCAGCCCCGCTTCCGCTAGCGCTGCCGATACCAGGTAGGACACCAACGGATTGGAGGCCACAACCACATGAGCCCCCGGAACCAATTTCGGAAGAAGGAGGCGGGTCCACACAAAGAAAAAAGTCCCGATGTAGGTGAGTTGGTCCTTGGTTAGCGTCGTAAATCTGGGAACGGGGGATCGAAGATGGCCATCGAATGATGGTGGAATGCGCCACACTCCCCCCTTGCCTCGCCGGAGCTTGTTTTGCTGTTCCCTGGTGTACTCGTGGAGACCATAGGGAGGGTCCGTCACCACGGCATGAATGCTGTTGTCTTCCTGTTGGCCAAGCCAGTCGAAGCAGTCCGCATGAACGAGTCTTGACCGCCCAAACGATAACGGCGCCTCGGACTTTTCCGGCAGCGGCAGTCCGCGCTGGATGCCGAGAACCGGAGATGAATGCAGCTTGTATACTCCCCGTTCTTCTCGAATGAATAACCTGGGCGTATTCAGTCTGAGATAGGACCGAACGGAAGACTCCCTGGTTGGCCCAACGACCTCAGAGACCCTTTCTCCGATCTCCTTGACTGACAGCGCCTTGGATGTGAACGACATGACCTGCAGAATTCCGTCTCTCACACGTCCGGGAGCGTATCTGGGTTGCCTCTCCGCCATCTCAGTTGCCATTATGGACGTCTGGACGTCTTTAGTCAAGAATTACGAGGCGTGGTTGACGATGCCGGCAAGGATGCGATGCTCCGTTCGGTGAAGCGCTGGTGCGGAAGAGTGCCGCTGCCTGCCCGAGAGCACCCCGCGGAACCGAAAACGCAAGGAAGTTGATCTCATTCCCAAATTGAAGAGCCACGATTCAGCCGGAAATTGACAATGGCGAGGCCCGAGCGGTATGGTTTTGCAAGGAATAGATATCACTGGAATCCGGTCGGCCGGGGGAAGCGCGGCCGTGAACGGAATGAACGTGTTTTCTCCATGGAGAAGGATCGCCGGATTGGGTGCGGCGCTGCTGGTGGCTGCATTTCCGGCAGGTCCGCTGCAGGCCCAGGAAGCGGCCCCTGCCACCGAGCCTACGATTCTCTCCGTCCATCCCTTGGGCGCCCGGGCGGGCTCGACGCTTGAAGTCGAAGTCCAGGGATATCTGCTGGAAGGCGCGCGAGCGGTCTGGTTCGAGCAGGGTGGCCTTCAGGGCCGGGTCCGGGACGTCCGCGCGGTCCCCGCGGAGGGTAACAGCGATTCCGAAGCTGCCGGTGAAGAAAAGCCAGTGCTGATGGGTGTCCGGGTCAAGCTGGAGATTCCCTCCGACGCCCTTGCCGGCGTCCATCGGTTCCGCCTGGTTTCCAAGCGCGGAGTTTCCAATGCCCTGATGTTTCGGGTGAACGCCGATGCCGTCCTGGACGAGACCGGCCAACCTCACCAGACACCCTCGACGGCCCAGCAGGTCGCCGTTCCCGCGGTGGTCAACGGCCGAGTAGTCAGCGACGGCGAGGAAGACTTCTATGCCTTCGAGTTGACGGAAGCTCGGGAACTGCGCTTCGAGGTCTTCTGCAAGACCCCGGGCAAGCCGCCCGACGATGTAGGCCTGGATCCGGAGCTGACCCTCTACGAGCCGACCGGCAGCTGG
This sequence comes from Acidobacteriota bacterium, assembly GCA_028875135.1. Taxonomy (GTDB): domain Bacteria; phylum Acidobacteriota; class Terriglobia; order Versatilivoradales; family Versatilivoraceae; genus Versatilivorator. The sequence continues at coordinate 8,655 of JAPPFQ010000181.1, read as the reverse complement.
TTCGACAAGGAGCGCACCACCCGGCTGGCCTACAACGACGACCCGAGTTCCTATCATGTCAGCCGGCTTCCCCAATTGACATACCGGTTTCGCAAGAAGGGGCGCTACCTGGTCGGTGTGGGGGCGTTTCTGGGTGGCGGCAGTCCACACTTTTCCTATCAACTGCGAATTGCCGACTCCAGCTCTCCCACTTTCGCCCAACTGGATCGAAACGGTGGCAACCGGGTTCCCGTCCCCTGGAACGAGCGTGCTTTTCGCCGGCCTGTCGCTTCCGGCCGGCTTGCTCTCCTCGAGTCGAGGTCCGCGGTCTCGAACGGGACCGGAGCAGATGGCCGGTTGACCAACGGCGCCGCATCCAGCCGCGGCCAACCCGTGCGTTCCGGCGCCAATGGTCGAGGCAACCGGTCGTCGATCGTCCTGGTGAAAGAGCAGGAGAGCAGCGAAAGGGCAGGGAACACTCTCTCCATTTCCGTACCCGGCATCGCGGAGGGAACCATCGACCGTCCCGGTGATGTGGATCGTTACGTCTTCAAGGCCGAACGCGGCCAGCAGGTGGCCTTTGAAGTGGAGACCCCGCAGGTCGGTCCTCCGCAGTTCAACCCCCGATTCGGCATTCTGGATGAAGAAGGAAGAGAACTGTTCAGCAACGTCTACAAGCGCCTGGGCAGGCAATTGACCTTTTACCTGAAGACGGTTGAGCCCAAGACCCTTTACACCTTTGAGCGTTCGGGGGAATATTCGCTGGTAATCGGCGACCTGACCCGCCGCTTCGGAAATGCCGGGTTTCGCTATCGCCTGCTGTTGCGGCCGCAGATTCCTCACGTGGGGGAGGTTCGGACAGACACCGATCGCTTGAACCTGGTTGCCGGGCAGGCCCGCAAGATTACCGTGACCACCGACCAGGAGGAAGGGTACTCGGGAGACATCGCCCTGGTGCTGGACGGGCTGCCGGAGGGCGTCGAGTTCTATCCGGGCACCGAGGTGAAGGCTTACCAGGGCCCGGTGCCCGAGGACGGGTTGAGGCCGCGGTTTTCACCAACGAGCGAGAGCGTGACCATCGTTGTGCTGGCCGGCGCCGACGCTCCCGCTACGCCGTTGCCCGTGAAGCTGCGGTTGCTGGCACGGCCGATTTCGGATGACGGTCCGGGCCCCGGCCTTTTGATCAAGGAGATCCCCACCATGGTGGTTCGTCCCTCCGAGCGGGAGAAGGAAAGTTGATGTTCAGAAGATATGCTCCCGAAAAAGGGCGGCGGGTTGGCCTGGGTCGGCTGGGCGCCTTGGCGCTAGGGATCATCCTGGCAGGCCAGGGAGGCGATTCCGTGTATGCCGGCGGGAGTGCACGGCCCTTCAGCTTCCCGCGAGAGGTGGGAGGGATCCTTACCAAGCGGGGATGCAACAACCAGGAGTGCCACGGGAGCGTCAAGGGCCGCGGAGGGTTCAAACTTTCGGCCAATGCACTCTATCCCAGGGACGACCATGAGTGGATCGTCCAGGGAGGTGTCTACCAGGTGTTGAGTCCGGAGCCGTTGGGGAGCCGTAAGCCCAGAATCGACCTGAAGCAGCCGGAAAACAGCCTCCTGCTGACCAAGCCCACCATGGAAGAGCCCCACGGCGGAGGCGACCGGCTGAGCCGCGACTCGGCGCACTACCGCACGCTGGTGGAATGGATCCGCGCGGGGGCCCCTTACGGCAGGGAGGAAGACCATCGAGCCAGGGAAATACAACAACTGGAAGTATCGCCCCGCCAGCCGGTGATTCGGGTGGACGAGGAACAGCAACTCCTGGTGACGGCCACTCTGGCCGGTGGGCTTACGGAAGACGTGACCGATCAGGTCAATTTCGAGTCCAACGACCCGGAGGTGGCCGAGGTCAGCGACAGCGGCCTGGTTCGGGCCAGGCAGCCCGGTGAGGCCGCCGTCGTCATCCGGGCGGCGGGACGGGCCGCGACCGTGGTCATCGGGGTGATTCGACAGCCCCTGGCCGGCTATCCCCAGGCGTCTCAAAGAAACTTCATCGACCGGCTGGTGTTCGCCAAGCTGAGGCGGTTGCACATCCTGCCGTCGGAGCCCTCGGACGACCGGCAGTTCCTGAGGCGGGTCTGTCTGGATCTGACCGGGACTCTCCCCCCGCCGGAGAGAGTGAGGGAATTTTTGGCCGGCGATCGTCCCGGCAAGCGGGACGAGCTGATCGAGACCCTGCTGAATTCTCCCGAGTTTCTGGACTATTGGACCTTCAGGTTTGCCGATCTCTTCCGGGTCGGGAAGTCGGTGCAGGGCTTTACCAAGTACAGCCGCCTCTACTGGGAATGGATTCGGGACGGAATTGCCCGCAACAAGCCCTACGACCAGATGGCCCGGGAGCGCATCGCGGCCCAGGGTTACGGTGGCCCGGCTCTTCACTACTATCTCATCGGAGGGGATCTCCCCTCTCCCCAGGACATGATGGGCGAGCAGGTTCGGGTCTTTCTGGGAAGGAGGCTGGACTGCGCCCAGTGCCACAACCACCCCTACGAGCCCTGGAGCCAGAATCAGTTCTGGGGCATGACCGCCTTTTATGGTCAGCTGACCCGTGTCGGGGACATCAACACGGGCACCGCGCCCTATAACATCATTCTGGATGACCCCGAGGGCCACGGCGTGCTGGGAAAGGGCGGACCGACAGTTCACCCGCGCAACAAGACGGAGGTCCGGCCGGCGTTCCTCAGCGGAGAGCCGGCCGGGCAAAATGCGGCCGAGGATCCGCGGGCCAGCCTGGCGGAGTGGATGACCTCACCCGACCGGCCCGAGTTTGCCGAGGCCATCGTCAACCGCATCTGGGGCCGTTTTTTCGGAAGAGGGATCGTGGATCCGGTGGACGACTTCAAGCTGGCCAACCCCGCCACCCATCCCGACCTGCTGGCGGCTCTGGCCGAGGATTTCAGGGCCGGCGGCTACGACCTCAGGCAACTGATGCGCAGGATCGTCCGGTCCAGGGTCTATCAATTGTCCAGCTTCCCCAACGCCAGCAACCGGTCGGATCGAACCAACTACGCCCGGGCCCATCCCCGGCCGCTGGATGCCGAGGTGCTGCTGGACGCCATTTCCCAGGTGACCGGCGTGCCGGAGCGCTTTGGAACCAAGCCCGAAGGGACGCGGGCCATCAACCTGGTCTCCAGCGACATGTACCCCTCCCGCTTTCTGGAACTCTACGGCCGGCCCAACCGGCAGATGGTGCCCCAGCGGAAGGTTGAAGCCAGCCTGGGTCAGGCCCTCCATCTTCTGGCCGGGTCCACCTACACCGGCAAGCTGTCGGGGAAGGGAAGCCGGATCGGTCGCTTGCTTGCCGTTGGGGCTTCCAATGCCGAAATGGTCGAGGAGTTTTATCTGGCGGCGCTTTCGCGGTTTCCGACCGCCGAGGAGCGCGGCGAGCTGGAAGGCTGGATCGAAGGGCAGGCTTCGCGGCAAAGGGCGGCGGAGGACCTGGTCTGGGCCCTGATCGGCTCTCGCGAATTTGCCTACGTTCATTGAGGATCGGGTTTATACTTGACTGGTTTGAATAGTCTCAAGCCTATTTCGGGAGCGACGTCATGAAGTGGTCAGGCTGCTTGCAGTGCACCAGGGAAAATCTTCGGAGGCGTGATTTTCTGCGGGTCGGTTCTCTGAGCCTGCTGGGCTTCAACTTGAGCCAGTTTCTGGCCCTGAAGGACTCGATGGCCAAGGCGGGGCCGCCGCGGAAGGCCAAGGCCACCTCCTGCATTCTTCTCTGGCTGGAGGGTGGACCGAGCCAGGTCGACACCTGGGATCCCAAGTCCAACAGCGGGTTCAAGGCCATCCCCACCAACGTGGCCGGAATTCAGGTGTCGGAACTGCTGCCCCGGGTTTCCCGGCACATGGACAAGCTGTCCATTATCCGGTCCATGCACACCGAGGAGATCGACCACCCCGAGGCTACCCACTACGCCATCACCGGACACCGTCCCAACCCCACTATGCAGTTCCCCAGCCTGGGATCGATCATGGCCAAGGAACTGGGCCAGCGCAACGGGATGCCGGCCTATGTCCGCCACGGCGAGCACGATGACTGGAAGGGTTACGAGCGCTATTTCGGTTCCGCCTTCATCGGTCCGAAATATGCTCCCATGGTGGTCCCGGATCCCGACCGCAAGGATTTCGCGGTGCCGGATCTCTCTCTGCCCAAGGGGATGTCGGTGGAGCGCATTCAGGATCGCCGCTCTCTGCTGCAGATCGTGGATCGCCTCTGCCGCCAGAAGGAGGAAGTGGCCGAATACTCCAGGATGGACAGTTTCACCGAGCAGGCCCTCAGCCTGATCCTTTCTCCCGAGGTCAAGAAGGCCTTCGATCTTTCCGGGGAAAGCGAAAAGACCCGGGAGGCCTATGGCCGCCACGGCTTCGGACAGAGCGTGCTGCTGGCCCGGCGGCTGGTCGAGCATGGTTGCCGGTTCGTGACGGCGGCCGGCTACAAGTACAACCAATGGGATTCGCACTCCGACAACAATGAGGGCCATCGGGACAAGCTCTGTCCTCCCCTGGACCAGGCCCTGGCGGCCTTGATGGAGGACCTGGAGCAGAGGGGTTTGCTGGAATCCACCCTGGTGCTGGTCATGGGTGAATTCGGACGCACGCCTCATATCAATCCCAACAACGGCCGGGACCACTGGCCCCATTGCTGGTCGCTGGCCCTGGGAGGCGGCGGCATACGCGGCGGTCAGATCATCGGGGCCAGCGACGAGAGAGGGGCCCAGGTGGCCGAAGGCATGGTCACGGTGGGCGACCTCTATGCAACGCTCTACAAGGCCTTCGGCATCGATTGGGAGAAGACCTACATGACGCCGGTGGGGCGTCCCATCAAGATCGCAAATTCCATCGGAGACGCCACCGGAGTCCCGATCGAGGGTCTGGTTTAGAGTTGCTGCCGTTTCATAATGGGGGCGGTTGAACCGGACCCTGATCGAAGACCGAAAGCGGATCAGGAGGAACCCATGAGAACGCAACGAATCGCTTGCAGTATCCTGGTTGTGGCTGCACTGGCGCTGGTCGGCTCCGTTCCGGCCTGGAGCAAAGGGAAAAAGGCCAAGCCCCGCGTCTTCATCAAGGAGAGCCAGTCCTGGGAAATGGAAGGCGGCGGCGGCGGCGCCGGTGTCGGTGACATTGGGGCCTTCGGGGGAAAATTCGGCGGGGGCGCCCGCCCTCAGACTGCCGAAATCATCAAGACCTTCCACAAGCGCTGCGGCGATTGCATCGTCACCCGGAAAGAGGAGCGCGCCAACTACGTGGTGATCCTGGAGCACGAGGGCGGCAAGGATCTCTTGAGAAAAGACAACAAGTTCGTGGTGTTTCGCGAGGACGGAGACGCCATCAAGAGCGGCTCCACCCGGTCGCTGGGAAACGCCGTCAAGGAGGCCTGCCGGGCCCTGATGCGCGACTGGAAGGAAAGCAGGGAGGAGAAAGAGGAATAGATCTCTTGCGGCTCCTCGTGTCTCGAAGATGCCCCCGGGCGTGAGCCCGGGGGTTTTTTTTGTGCCCTACGTTCCGCCTCAGCACAACTCGCCGGCCCAAAGCCGGTTCAAGAACGATCGCCAGGGCATGATATCGATGCCGTCCTCGGTCTTCCTCGTGCGCGGTGCACGGCAGACGAGGAGACAGCGACTGTTCTGCTGCTCGGCTTTCCAGGCCCGCAGGCCTTTCATGTGGTCGCGGGTGGGGTTGTCAGTCGACTTGACCTCAACAGCCAGGTTCGCGTCCCCCAGCACGAAATCGACTTCGAGGCCGGAGGAAGTGCGCCAGTAGGCAATGGAGGGCCGACCTCCCTTGTAACCCGCGTAGGCGCGTAACTCCATGAATATGAAATGTTCGAAGGCTGCGCCGTATTCAAGCGAACCGGGCTTCATAGTGCCGCGATGCGCGAGTTCGTTCACTATCCCCACATCGAAGAAATAGAAGCGCGGCGATTGGACTACCCGCCGTTTGGCATGCTTGCGCCACGCGGGCACCCAGCAGCCGATGAGTGTGTCGACCAGGATCTCAAAGTAACCACGAACGCCGGGGGCCGAGAGTCCCACCTCCCGGGCTATGCTGGCAAAGTTAACGGTCCGACCGTTGGAGAAGGACGCAACTTCGAGAAAGCGCTGGAAGGCCGGAAGATTGCGTGTGAGAGACTCGGCCAGGATTTCTTCCTTGAGGTATTCTCCTACGTAAGCCTCAATGAGAGGTGCGGGGGCGTCGGCCAGATAGTGGCTCGGCAGCAACCCGTGGTTGAGGGCTCGATCAAGCGAAAAGTCCGGTATCTCCCCACTGGTCAACGGAAACAGCTCGAGTCTCACGGCACGGCCACCCAGGAGGTTGCCCCCTCCTCGGACGAGCCGGCGCGCGCTCGAGCCACACAGGATGAACCGGTACCCGTCGCGGCTGATGAGGGAATGCACTTCGTCGAGCAATTCGGGCAATTTCTGAATCTCGTCAATCTGGATCGGTCCCGATTTTCGGCCCAAGGCCAGGCATTCCTCGCGCAGCAGTCCGGGGTTGGCGGACAGGCGCCGGAACTCGGACGCGAAGAGCAAATCGTAAAAGGGCGCATGGGGAAAACGTGTCCTCAACAGGGTACTCTTGCCGGTCTGCCGAGGCCCCCACAGGAAGCAACTCCGACTCCCGGTTCGCACAAAGCTCAGGATGCGTTCGAACATGCAATTATTAAACTCTAGTTTTGATATACATGTAAATAAAAACTTAAACTTGGGATCGGGCTGGATGCCTTGGCGACCTATCTGCCGGTTCGTCCAGCAGCTTCTTTCAGGTTCGAACCCGCAGGGGCAACTGCTGTCGAAGCAGCGATCGAATTTATCTCGTGAAAAACTGGAGACGGGGTCCGGCCCTGTTCCCCCACAATCCGTTTGTTGTCCGATGGCAAGTGTGTTTAAATCGCCGGACAATGATCAACCGGCGACAGGGAGTGGCTCATGCGAATTGAACCCGTGGAAATTCTGGTGCAGCGCCAGGACAGGACCGAGAGAAAAATCATCCCCATCGGGTCGGTGGCGGGCGCCCGCTTCTCGTCCCGGGACGTGGCCGGCATGCGCAAGGAGCTCGACGCCGCGCTGGCTCGAGGCGAGTCGGGCACCAAGACCAATCCGGCCATCTTTCACATCGGACGCTACCTGCTGACCCAGTCGTCGGAGTTCGAGGTCCAGGGTCCGCTGACCGGCGGAGAGGCCGAAATCGTGGCCATTCGGGATGGAAACGAGATCCTCATAACGACGGGGAGCGACCAGTGCGACCGCGAGCTGGACCCGCTGTTTCAGGACAAGCCCAAGCAGATGTGCCCCCATCCGATCGCAAAAACCGCTTGGCCCTACAGCGAGGTGCGCGGGCATTGGGATCGGCTCCGGATTTCCAGCGAGGTGACGGTGGGAGGACATGTGATGCCTCTACAGGACTCCGCAGCCTCGGCCCTGGTTGACCTGGAATATCTTTTGGCCATGGAGGATGTGCAGTCGCTGGTCCTGCCCTCCATTCTCTATTGCGGATCGGTGTCGTTCCTGGATTCGGTGGCCCAGGCCATCCGCGACCATTCGCTTCCCGAAGAAACCAGCCACGGTGTGGGCGACTCCTTTCTGGCCCGGCTGCACGACCCCGTGCTGGATCGAACCATTGAACACCGCTACCGGGCTGTTCCGGTCGGAGACGATCTGGCGGAACGGCGCTGACGGGCGCCTGCAGGTGAAGCGCCCTTGGGACCAAATCTGCCGGAAGGAGGGTTGGGGTGAAGATCAGTTGCCGAATACTCGCCGGATTGGTGGGGCTGGGCTGGATGGCGGTTTCCTGTTCCTCGACCGGACCGACCGGGTCGGAGGCGGACCCGCCCCTCATGGAGGTTATCACCGATCCGACGGTGATGACCCGCGAGCTGGGAGGGGTGCCGCCGCCCTCCAAGGAAGCCCTGGAGACCATGCACCGGTCGGACTACGTCCTGCATGCAAAGGCCGGAAAGCTCACCCAGGTTCCGGTCAAGAAGGTCCTGTTGCCGCATGCTGAGCCCATGACTCCCCAGGGCGGCACCTCAGTCGACCTGGGGCCGGACGGGACCGTCTACGTCCGCCAGGCCAACAAGCTGTGCACCTCTACCGACGGCGGGCTCACCTGGTCGGAGCGGGAGGTGAATGCTCCTTCCGGCTTCGAGATCCACCAGACCGGTCGCTGGAAGGTCCTGAGCGACGGTTCCTTCCTCTGCGTGGCGGTGGCCACCGGCAAGGACGAGCGGGCGCCGGCCGAGGTGTGGACCTCACAGGACCAGGGCCAATCCTGGGAAAGGACGGCACAGATCGCCCTGGACCTGAAGATGCCCGGCACGGGCACGCCTTACGACGAGCGCTACTGCCATCGGGGGCTGGACCGGCTGCAGGACGACACCCTGCTGTGGACCATAGACGTTCGAAGCGACGCCGACGCCGAGACCGGGCTTCCCAGGCAGCACGGTCTGTTCCTGTTTCGTTCCGGCGACAAGGGACGCACCTGGCAGGGGCCGACTCTGATGTGGGATTGGGGTTCGGAGGGATCGGCGACCCGGCTTCCCTCGGGAGAGATCCTGGCCACCATGCGCTACCAGCGCGACAAGCATCCCCAGGATTCAGCCGAGATCGTCAACCACATGGGGGCCTACCCG
>JAPPFQ010000208.1 GCA_028875135.1 Acidobacteriota bacterium | reverse complement strand
GGCCGATACCTACCAGCGTCTGGCGCCAACCGTCATCTCCCCGTTCTCCGTTGCCGTGGAGAAAAAGTACCACGGGCCAGCTTTTCTGCGGCTGCCAGCCGACCGGAAGAAAAACCTGGTAGCGGTAGGCGTCCGGGCCGAGAGCGAGGGTCCGTTGCTGGAAGGTCCCTTGGCCTGGCGGCGAAGACGACAGACCGGATGCCAGCAGCAAGAAACCGGCCGTACCGGTTGCCAACATGAAAGATCTCATCGGGAACAACTCCATAGGCCGTAAACCGCCGACATTTTAGGAATGGAAGTCCGATTTCATCAAGTCGCTTCCCTCGAGGCAAAGTCGGTTACAGGCATGAAGCAACTCGCTGGCGGAAGAAGCCATCTTTTCATGGGAATTCAGGCTGAACATTGCTAAGCTACCGGTTCAAAAAGCGCAGGAATAATCAGCCGATCTCCAGCAGGTTTGAGTGAGAAAGGAGAGAACAACCATGAACAGCTTCACGGACGGCAAGCCCCTCGACCAGCCCAAGCCCAAACAGCCGATCACATCCGGCATGGCGGGTCGGTCCACGCCTCGCTGGGGATTGTTCGGTTTCATCGTTCTGCTGGGATTGCAGATCTTTCTGATCTACCAGGTTCTGGGCAACAAGGACCAGATCCTGGAATCCCAGGACCAGGTGGCCGCCCTGGAGGAAGAGATGATGGAGGCGGTCGACGAGCAGGAGAAGCAAGGCCAAAAGCTCGAACAGAGTCTGGGGTCCTTGACCGCCGATTTCACGGTGGTGCAGAACCGACTGGGTGTAACCCAGAAGGAATTGAACCGGGCCCGGGCCGCGGCCCGCCGGCTCAGGGAGGAACAAGAGCGGTCGGTGCAGCAGCTCAACACGGAAATTGCCCGAAAGGCCGATTCCCGGCAGCTCTCCGAGTTGAAGAGCGCCTCCGACAGTCGCTTCGGCGCCGTCAACCAGGATGTCAGCAAAGTCAAGACCGACGTGGAGGCCACACGCAAGGCACTGGAGGGCGCCCGTCGCGAGATCGTTGACGTTCGCGCCACCCTGACCCAGCAGATCGCCAGGAACAAGGATGAGCTCACGCAACTGCGCCTCAAGGGCGAGCGGAACTTCTACGAGTTCGACATTCAGAAGAAGAAGGGTTTCGCCCTGGTCGGAGATATTCGCATCGGCGTGACCAAGACCAATCGCAGAAGGCAACGCTACAACGTCCGTATCGTGGTGGACGACAGCACCCTGGAGAAGAAGCGACGCACCATCAACGAGCCGGTGCAATTTCTGGTGGGTCCCACCAAGTTGCGCTACGAACTGGTCGTCAACGAGGTCCGAAGGAATCGCATCATCGGTTACTTGAGCGTCCCCAAGGACAAGGGCCTTTCCGCGGAGCGGAAGTTGTAATCCAGGCCTGAGAAGCCATGACGCCTGCTCCGACCGCGCCCGCCGGAACGGGGTCCCCGCGATCATGGGTGTGGGGGCTCGGCAGCCTGGTCGTGTACGCCTACTACAGGGTCGAGCGCATCGGCGGCCCGCTTCCGGTCGGACCGCTGCTGCTGGTTGCCAACCACCCCAACACCCTCATCGATCCGGCCGTGATTCAGACTACGGCCGGGCGTCCCGTCCGGTTCCTCGCCAAGTCCACGCTCTTCGGGCGGCACCCGTTCAGCCCGCTGATCCGCCGCTCGGGGGCGATTCCCGTCTACCGCAAGAAGGACCCCGGAGTCGATACCTCCCGTAACGTGGAGATGTTTTCGGCGGTAGCGGCGTCGCTGGCAGCCGGCGAGGCCATCTGCCTCTTCCCGGAAGGCACCAGTCACGCCCGCGGCCGACTCGAGCCGCTGCGGACCGGCGGCGCCCGCATGGCGCTCAACAGTTGGGCCGCCGGACATCCGGTGAGCATCGTACCGGTCGGTCTCAACTTCGACGCCCTGGCTCGCTTCCGTTCCCGGGTGACAGCGGTCTTTGGGCGCAGGGTGGACTATGCGGACCTCGCCGCGGGATTTGCGGAGGACGAAGCGACTGCTATACGGGCTCTCACCGCCCGGATCGAGCTCCGCCTCAAGCACTTGATGGTCGAGGCGGAACCGCGGCACGACCTGCCCATCGTCGAGCGTATCGACCGCCTCTACGCCGCCGCCCGCGGAGCGTCGCGGGACGCGCGGGAGCGGCTGGGCCGCCGCCGCCTGATTGCCGCGGGGATGGCGGAACTGCGCCGGAGGGACCCGGCGCGGCTGGCCGAAATCATGGCGCAGGTGGAGGAATTCCGGACGAGCCTGGCTCGGTTCGGGCTCCGCGAACGCGACCTGGACCAACGCATCCCCGTCGGCGAGGTCGTCCGCTTCACGCTCCGGGAAGGGCTCCTCGCTGTGTTGCTCGGCCCGATGGCGATCGCAGCCGTCGTCGTCTTCGCCGTTCCCTACCGGCTCACCGACCGGATCGGCCGGTGGGCGCCGAACCTTGAGAGCCGAGCTTTGTATCAGGTGATCGGCGGCGGGCTGATTCACAGCGCCTGGATTGCCGCGATGGCCACCTCCGCGGGCACTCTTGCCGGGACGGCGACCGGCATAGCAACCGGACTCGCACTGGTGGCTTTGGCTGTCCTGGGAACGCTGGCATTCGAGAGGGAGTCCGCCGTCTGGAGAACGGCGCGTGCCTTCTTTGCGCTGCGCAAAATGCCGCTCCGGACTCGGAGCGCCTTGAGGCGAAGGCGCAGGGAGCTCGCCGACGCGCTCGACGAGGTGCATGCGTGGATCGAGAGCGACACCGCCAACCAGGGACACTGAACCGCCAAGCCTCGAGTGGTCGGCTCCGACACCCTTGTCTGATCAGAGCCCGAGTTGGCTCGCCATGTCGGCCTCCAAGATGCTTGAAATGCCGTGGGACATTCACTATACTTCCCAGGCTTTGGCGCAGGCTGCGCCGGCGCCAGAGCCGCGGGATGCCCAGGTAGCTCAGTCGGTAGAGCGCAGCCCTGAAAAGGCTGGCGTCGGCGGTTCAATTCCGTCCCTGGGCACCATCGACCCACCTCGAGGGCTTTCCTCCTCCCTGCCCGCTTACCCCACCAAATCCCCGAAGCCGGGTGTATAATACGTTCAAACAACCATCGATTGGCATTCCATAACGGCTTCAGGCTCAAGGAGGAGTCATGCGGAATCAAACCATGCCGGCTTCAGGCAAGTTCTCACTGGGCGAGCGTCGGACTTTTCTGAAAACAGCTGTTCTGGGAGGAGTGGGCTTGGCGGCAGGGGCAACCCTTCCTGGCCGGGCGCTGTCAGCAGCCGCTAACAAAGCCCCTCCCAATTCGGAGACTCTGGTGGCCACGCTCTACAAGAGCCTGTCGGAGGAACAACGAAACGCCATGACGTTCCCCTTCGATCACCCCCTGCGTTCCAAGGTGGACAACAACTGGGCGATCACGCCTCACAAGATCAACCGGTTCTATTCGGCTGACCAGCAGGCGATGATCAGGGAGATCTTTCAAGGGGTTCACAATCCGGACTACGTGGACAAGGTCATGGAACACATGAAGGATGACGGGGGAAGCCTGGGCAACTACTCCATCGCCATCTTTGGACGACCGGCAACGGGAAAGTTCGAGTTCGTTTTGACCGGACGCCACTGCACCATGCGCTGCGACGGAGATTCGGTGGAAGGAGCCGCCTTTGGCGGACCGATCTTCTATGGTCATGCGGCTGGCGACTTCTACGAGGCTCCGGACCATCCCGGCAATGTCTACTGGTACCAGGCCAAGTCGGCCAACCGGGTATTCCAGGCCCTGGACGGCAGGCAGCGCCAAATGGCGCTTCTTGCCGAACCCCGCAAGGAACAGCAGACTCGAACCGTGCGACTGGATGAGGAGCTGGCCGGCCTGCCCGTCTCGGAAATGAGCCGCGACCAAGTGGAGTTGGTCGAGGAGGTGCTGGCCGACCTGCTGCTCCCCTTTCGCCGGCGAGACGCCGAGGAAGCCATGCGCTACATCAGGAAGGAGGGCAAGCTGGATGGACTGAGCCTGTCCTTCTACCGCAGCGGCGATGTTGGAAACGACGGCGTCTGGGACAATTGGCAGCTACAGAGCAGGAATATGGTCTGGTACTTCCGAGGCAGCCCCCACGTGCACGTCTGGGTCAACATCCGGGCTTGACCCGAAAAAACCGGAAATACCGACTTCCCTACCCCTTGAGCTCGCTCCAGAGCGCTTCGTAGTAGCGCATCAGGCGAACTGCGTCGGAGCTGGCCGGGATCTCGGCCAGCGTATACCGGCGATAGCCCGCCTGGGTGAGCAGGTCGAACAGTTCCCGCCAGGGATAGTCCTTCCTCCAAAGCTCCCGGATGTGAACATTCCTCAACCAGGGCTTCAACAGTTCGAAGTTCGCGGCCACCGAACCCTCTTCGACGTCTTCGGGGTTCGAGTTCCAGCAGACCCCGACCATGGGATGATCGGCCAACTCCATGATTCTCCGTATCCGAGACGGGCTGTTTGACCTGGGCCCGTGGACTTCCAGCCAAATTTCCACGCCGTAGCCCTGAGCGTGTCGGCCGCACTCCTGCAGGGCCTCTGCAATCTGATTCAGGGTTCGACTCTCCGGAACCTCGTCGGGGATCCCATTGGGGCGCACCTTCACACCCAGGGCGCCGACATCGTGAGCCAGTTCCACAAACTGCTTGGTCTCTTCTATATTCCGGCTGACGACGCTCCTGTCGGTGGAGTGGAATTCGCAAGCAGTCCCCAGGCCCAACAGGCGAATGGGAGAGAACCCGAAGCGGCTGGCAACGGCGACGCGTTCTTCCCTGCTCAGATGGGGTTCCACCCCGTGCCGGTGGGTCGTGCGCAGCTCGACCGAACGGAAACCCGTCTCCTCGCAGGCCTCGATCAGACTCGGCAGTTCCCAGTCTTTTCCCAAATTCCAGGTGACCAGGCCCAACGCATAGTCACCGCCGCCCAGAGCAGGATTGTTCCGGCTTGCTTGCATGAGACACCTCCCTCAACCGACTCAGAGAACCACAGCGGTTCGATATTTGCAGGCACGTCGGGCGGCTTCCACGACCTCCATGGCTCGTAACCCGTCCATCCCCCCGGCCGCAACCCGCTCCCGGCCCCGGACCGCTGCCACGAAGTTGGCCAGCATCCGCCGTATCGGCGTTTCCTCGGACCCGTCGCAACCCGGGTCCGAGCCGGCGAAATCCGCACCCGCAAACAACTCCAAATCCAGGCGACCCCGGGGACCGCAGATCTCGAGGCACACCGCATTCGCCATCGTGACAACTCCCGGCGGATCCATCAGGCTCCTTTCCACCGTGACCACCGACCCATGGTTCATCTCCAGGCGCAACCGGGCTGAACAGTCACCGGTTCCCTCCCCGGGGCCCATGACCGCTACCAACGTGAATTCTCCACCCAACAGCCAGCGCAGGGTATCGACCAGGGCGGTTCCCGGATTTGTCCGGAAACCGCTATCCCCCCCGGAAGGGTCTTCCGATGACAACCCGCGGTTCCCTTCCGACTGGCGGACCGAAACGGTCAAGGGATTTCCCAGGCTCCCCTGCAGGATCCGTTTTCGAACCCGGCTGCAGGTCGAACTCATGCGAACCGGAAAACAAACCCCGAACAGCACGTCGTGAGCCTGGGAGACAGCCCACATTTCACGAGCTTCCACCAAGGCTTCGGAGATCGGATCATCGCAGAGAATCGGTTTGCCGGCACGGACGCAGTCCACCACGGTTTCCCTCCGGCGATCACCGGAATCACAGATGACCATCCCCTCGGCGGGAAACTGCTCCAGCAGGATTCGATGGTGGGGGAAAGTGGCCACCCCGTGAAACTCTCCGTCCGTTTGCATACTCGGACAGGACCCGGGTTCCACCACGGCCGCAAGCAGCACGTCGGGCATTTGCCTGAGGCACTCCAGGTAGATTCCGGCGGTCGGTCCGCCAAGGCCGACGAGGGCAAGTCGAGTGGTCATCGACTATCGCAACCCCGACAGCTTCAACCGTCCCAGACGCCTGCCGATCTTGCCGCTGCTCATCTGCTTCATCATCTTGCGCGCCTGCACGTAACGCTTGAGCAACTGGTTTACTTTCTGGACCGAAGTGCCGCTGCCGCGAGCGATGCGCTTGCGCCGGCTTCCGTTGATGATCTGATGGTGGGCTCGCTCCCTGGGGGTCATGGAATTGATGATGGCCTCGATGTGGAGCAGTTCCTTTTCGTCCACCCTGACCTTGTTCAGTTCCTTGAACGCCCCTACTTGGGGAAGCATGGAAAGAATCTGCTCCATCGACCCCAGCCTGCGCATCTGTCTCATCTGATCCCGGAAGTCTTCCAGGGTAAAGGAGTCGCTTCGGACCTTCCTCTCGAGCTCCAGGGCCTTTTCACGATCGATGGTCTCCTCTGCCTTCTCGATCAGAGACAGCACGTCTCCCATGCCCAGAATTCGAGATGCCATCCGATCCGGATGAAAAAGCTCCAGGGCATCGTATTTCTCGCCCACGCCTACAAACTTGACCGGCTGTCCCGTCACCGACCGTATGGACAGGGCCGCCCCGCCCCTGGCGTCGCCGTCCATCTTGGTGAGGATGACCCCGCTCAACGACAAGCGCTCGTGAAACTCCCGGGCGCTCTTGACCGCGTCCTGACCGGTCATGGCGTCAGCCACCAGCAGGGTTTCGGTGGGAGTCACCAAATCCCTGACCTGCTGCAGCTCCTGCATGAGCGTGTCATCGATATGGAGTCGGCCCGCGGTATCGATCAGGAGAACATCGCAGCCGCTGGTTCCGGCCTCCAGAAGCCCCGAGCGGCAGAGCTGCAGCGGATCATCGATGCCCTCTCCCCGGTAACAGGGAAGATCCAGATCCCGGGCAATCACGGCAAGCTGTTCCCTGGCAGCCGGCCGGTACACGTCGATGGACAGCAGCAGGGGCCGATGACCGTTGCGGTCCAGCCACCGGGCCAGCTTTCCGGCAGAGGTGGTCTTCCCCGAACCTTGCAGGCCCACCATCAAGTAGACGGAAGGCGGCTTGCGGGAGAAGGAAAGGGCGGAGGATTCCCCTCCCAGCAGCTCCACCAACTCGTCCCTGACTATCTTGATGACCTGCTGGGTCGGCGTCAGCGACTGCAGAACCTCCCGACCCGTGGCCCTGGCTCTGACAGCCTCCACGAACTGCTTGACCACCCGAAAGTTGACGTCCGCTTCCAGGAGAGCCAGGCGAATCTCTCGCAAGGCGCCGGTGACGTGAGCTTCAGAGAGCTTGCCTTCACCCCGAAGAGTCTTGAACACCCTCTGCAGGCGCCCGGTCAGTTGATCGAACATTCTGAATGACTCCTGGCGAGCCCCGATCAGGGGGACTCCGCCTTTACCGAGACTCTCTCGATTCCCTGAGCCTGGCCGGTCTCAGGATCGATGTCGACCACTACCGCATTAATCCTGACGTTCTGCTTGGCCGGCCCAAAGCGCCCCGGCAACTGGTCGATGAACTTGGATCGAATGATGTCGGTCTCGACACCGATGATCGAGTCGTGAGCACCGGTCATGCCGACATCGGTCATGTAGGCCGTCCCCTGGGGAAGCATGCGCTCGTCGGCGGTGGCCACATGGGTATGAGTCCCCAACACGGCCGAAACCCGGCCGTCCAGAAACCACCCCATCGCTTGCTTCTCCGCGGTGGCTTCGGCGTGGAAATCCACCAGGATCACCTCGATGTCGGGAGAGAGGCTGTCGATAAGCTGTTCGCCCACGCGGAACGGGCAATCGATGTTCGGCATGAACAGCCGCCCCTGCAGATTGATCACTGCAAAAGGGACCCGACTCCGGGTTTCACCCACAAAGAGGCCGTGGCCCGGAGTTGTCGGCGGATAGTTGGCGGGGCGCAACAGTCTGGGCTCATGGTCCAGGAAATCCAGAATCTCTTTCCGGTCCCAAACGTGATTTCCGGAAGTCAACACCTCTACGCCCATCTCGAAAAACTGGTGGGCCAAGGGTGGAGTGACCCCGTGTCCCGCGGCCGAGTTCTCGATGTTGGCTACGCAAAGGTCGATCCGTCTTTCCTCCAGAATCTGGGGAAGATGGCCCCGAACGGCTTCTCGCCCCGGTCTTCCGAAGACATCGCCAATAAACAGGATCCGCAGATTCTTGACGGACATGTCCCCCCGGCGGAAAGTGATCCAATCAGCGGCTTGGCGGGGATGGCCGGGAAACCCTGGTAACGGCCAGGTGCTTCAGGAGGTTGACGGCCTCAAGCCATCATAGACGACGGCGATGGAGATTACAATTTAAGGGAGGGAGGGGACCGGCAGACAAAGAAAAGCCCCGCTCTGCCGTGAGACACCTTATTTGGACCTGGAGACCAGGTGGGCGCCACTCCCTGAACATTAGGAAGCTTCACATGGTGAAGCTTGCACACCGAGCAAGGATCAGGCTCCCTTCAAATAGGTGTTGGTTCAAATAATACATGCCTACACGTACATTGCAGGGTGGTAGGATTCTAGTGAAAGCCGAATCTCCAGGTCAAGCCCCTTACGTCCGACCTGTCGGCGGAGTGGGGCCTGTCCTCCCGGAGATCCGGCTCTCACTCGGGAAGCAACGCTTCGATCATTTCGGAGCAGCGACTGCTCCTGTCGGCGATAGCGGCGTCTGCCCGCTCGGCCTGGTCCCGTTGCCGAAACAGCTCATCGGCGATATTCAGCGCTGCCATCACCGCTACCTTGACGGTATCGACGGTTCGACTGGACTCCTGGATTTCTCGCATCTTGCCGTCGACGTAAGCCGAAAGACGATCGAGGTAGTCCCCATCAATGGCTCCTGTAACAGCATAAATCCGATCGCAGATCTCGACCCGCCTGACTTCGTTTTCCTCTTGCATCGTCCGCGCTCCAAAGGTCGACCATTCAAATTTCCCATCCGTCCAAACTGCCCAGAATCCGCTCGACTTTCTCCTTGATCAACTCTCGATCCTTTTCAAAGTCCGAGACCTCGGACTTCAGCCGTTCATTCTCCGATGAAAACCGCTCCATTTCCGATCTGAGTCTCCGGACTTCCGCTTCGAGGGCTTCCTTCCGAGCCTTGGTGGCCTTGAACAACTCCACCATCCGATACACCCGGCTCTCCAGGTCCCCGAATTTTTCCAATCCGTCTCCCAAAGTCATCCCCTTAGCTGTGCGCCGAGCCTGTCCCTAAGACCGGCCAACACCGCCTGGTCGAATCGATTGGCATCTTCCTCCAACAGCGTTCGATCCAGCCTCTGGTAAACGAGCCTGATCGATATTCCCTTCTTGCCGCGCGGCAATTGACCTCCCTGATACAGATCGAACGGGTATATCGAATGCAGCTCCTCGATTCGAATGTCCCGGATAGCCGATTCAATGGCCCCATAGCTGACGTCACCGTCCACCACAATGGCGAGGTCTCTCTGAATGGCAGGGAAACGGGGAATTTTCCCAGCTCTGGGTTCGGAATGCCAGAGTGGATGGAGTTGGCCCAACTCGATTTCAGCCGCAAACACCGGCTGTCCGATCTTGTGGTCCGCACAAATGCCGGGATCCAGTTGACCGAAACTGCCCAGCTTCGCATCCCCGAGCCGGATTTGTCCGGCAGCATCCGAACTCCAGTGGGAATCCAACCCTTCGCAGACTTCGAACCGGACATTCTGCCCGCCAAGAGTCGACGGCTCCAACAGAGTCTCGATATCCCCCTTCAAGTCAAAGAGCGAGTAAGCCCTGGCGGGCCCATGAACCGATTTCTCCTCCAGGTTGCCTGTCGCCAGCAGCCCCACTCGGGATCGCTCTCCGGACTGCTGCGGTTGAACCCAACCATAGACTTTACCGATCTCGAAGACCTTGAGGCTTCGGATGCCGCGATTGTAATTCCACGACAGCGAAGCCAAAAGCCCCGGCAAAAGCGAGGTTCTCATGACTCCCGTTTCCGAGGAAAGGGGATTCAGCACCGAAATCCCCTGGGTGGCGCCGAATTTGAGATCCTCTCTTGCGTCCACCAGGGGATAGGTCAGGGTTTGAGAATATCCCAGATGCGACAAGCGTTCGGTCACGGTGTTTTCGACCCGGAAATCCTCGCGGCGTCGGGCGCCACCCTGCCATGCGGGCAGCGTGGATGGCAGGTTTCCGTAGCCGTGGTGGCGGGCAATCTCTTCAACCAGGTCGATCTCCCGCTCCACATCCAGCCTTGAGGTCGGGAGGGCAACCGTCCAGCCCTCGGGTCCACTGCCGAGAACCCTGAATTGCAGGGAATTGAGGATCCTCTCAACCTCGTCGCCGTCAATCTCCAGACCCAGGAGCCTGGCCAGGCGCGACCGGCGAAGCAGCACCGAAGGCCGCTGCAAGATGCCGGGGTAGTTGTCGAGCGGTCCCTCCAGGATTTCTCCCCCGGCCAGTTCCTGAATCAGTTGAGCGGCCCGGTTGGCGGCGGGCAGGGTCGATTCCAGGTCTGCTCCCCGTTCGAACCGATGAGAGGCTTCCGAGTGGATCCCCAGGGCCTTGGAGGTCTTTCGAACCGAAACGGGATCGAACCAGGCGCTCTCAACCAGGACATCTCTGGTGCTCGACCCGATTTCACTATCCTGTCCTCCCATGATTCCGGCCAGGGCCAGAGGCTTGACCGGATCGGCGATGAGCAGCATCCCCTCCTTCAGAGGGTGTTCAACCCCGTCGAGAGTCACCAGGCACTCGCCGTTGCGCGCCGTTCGCACCACGATCCGCGCGGCGTGAATCCTGGACAGGTCGAAAGCATGGGTCGGATGACCCATTTCCATCAGCACGTAGTTGGTGGCATCGACAATGTTGTTGATAGGACGAATACCCAGGGAATCCAGCCTTTGGCACAGCCAATCCGGAGAGGGCCCGACCCGAACCCCACAAATCAACCGCGCCGAGTAGCGGCGACACAGCCGGGGGGACTCGATTTCGACCGCAGCCTGACTGGAGGTAGACGGCCGGGACTCGGACAACTCGACCCGCCTCGACCGCAGCCTCTTCCCATATAGCGTGGCAATCTCTCTGGCGACGCCCCGGTGGCCCAGACAATCCGGTCGATTGGTGGTCAGCTCGAGCTCCAGGAGAGCGTCCGAGGCCCCGGATTCGATGACCTCGGCCACCACCCCGCAATGGGTCAGATCCGCAGCCAGACGATCGGGTCCGGCGTCGAAATCCACCATTTCCCCAAGCCAGCGATAGCTAACGATCATCGTTCAGATTTCACACACGAGCCCATGACTAGAACTGCCGCAGAAACCGCAAATCATTCTGATAGAAGTGCTGAATATTATCGACCCCATACTTGATCATGGCAAAGCGCTCGATACCGACGCCGAAGGCAAATCCGGTAAAGCGTTCAGAGTCGATACCCACGTGGCCGAACACTTCGGGGTCTACCATGCCCGCTCCCAAAACCTCGATCCAACCGGTTTGCTTGCAGACGCGGCATCCGTCGCCCGAACAAAAAGTGCAGGAGATATCCACCTCTGCGCTGGGCTCGGTAAAGCCAAAGTAACTGGGCCGGAAGCGGACCCTGGTTCCTTCACTGAAAAAGGCTTTCAGAAAATACTCCATCGTTCCCTTGAAATCCCGAAAGGTGAGATACTCATCCACGGCCAGCCC
>JAPPFQ010000612.1 GCA_028875135.1 Acidobacteriota bacterium | reverse complement strand
GAGCAACGACGCCAGCTCGACCTCCTGTCCCGACTCAACCGGCTGGACATGCCGCGGGAAGGAGAGAGCCCCGAACTGGAGGCCAGCATCCAGTCCATGGAGCTGGCCTTCCGCATGCAGACCGAGGCCCTGGACGCCTTCGACGTGCGCAAGGAGAGCCAGGCCACCCGGGACCGCTACGGCGACGGCTACTTCGCCCGCGGCTGCCTGATGGCCAGGCGGCTTCTGGAACGAGGCGTGCGGGTGGTCCAGGTGTTCTTCGGGAACCGCAACCCCTGGGACAGCCACGCCAACATCTTCGACCAGCGCGATCTGGCGGCCCTTTCCGACGGGCCCATCGCCTCCCTGATCGGCGACCTCAAGACGCTGGGATTGCTGGAGGACACTATCGTGATGGTGGGCGGAGAGTTCGGAAGACTGCCGACCCGGGACGGGGTCTACTACGGCCGGGGGCACAATAACCGGGGCTTTTCATACCTGCTGGCGGGCGGCGGCTTCCGCGGAGGCATTGCCTACGGCGCTACCGACGACTTCGGATTCGCCGCGGCCGAAAAGCCGGTCCACATGCACGACCTCCACACCACCCTGCTGCACCAGCTCGGCCTGGACCACACCAAGCTCACCTTCCGCCACAGCGGCCGCGACTTCCGCCTCACCGACGTCGGCGGCAATGTCGTCAAGGAAATCGTTACCGGGGCCGGGTAAAGAAAAAAATCCACGAAGGGCCACGAAGAACGACGAAGGACCACAAAGAAAGACCCAGGAGACATTACGGGCGTCTACTCCGCTCCCCCCATACCGCCAAACATTAGACCGCCAGGTGGTGATGCCCCCCGGGAACGCGGGCGTCCCGCCCGCACAACACTGGCAAGGCCTCGCCCAACTCCTCGACCCGGCTCGACCGGCAACGGAGCCGGGGCTCTGCTTCGACCGGGACCATGCCGTTCCCACCGGCAGGTGGCCGGGTGCCCCACCCCAGGGAAACTGAGCGGCACGCAACGGCATAGCGGGCGGGCGGGACGCCCGCGTTCCCGGGTGGGCGCCTCCTCCCCAATTTGCACCCTGAGTCCCCCAATAAAGAAAACCCCCGGCCTGAGCGCGGGGGTTCAAGTTGAGCCACAAAGGTTCTAGCAACCGTCAGCAGCCAAACTACGACTTCTCTTCCTTCTTCTCTTCCGTTTCCTCTTCGGCCGGCTCATCCGATTCCTTCCAGCCGACGTCGATCTTGCATTCGGGCAGAGCCTTCTGCAGTTTCTCGACTCCCGCCTCGGTCACCTTGGTCTGCCACAAGTAGAGATTCTTGAGGCCCGTCAAGCCCTCCAGGTGAGCCAGGCCGGCATCGGTAACGCCGGTCTGATAGAGGTTGAGGTAGTTCAGGTTCTGCAGATCTTTCAGATTCGCCAGGCCGGCGTCGGACACCTTGGTCCTCTCCAGGTGGAGGCGTGTCAGCGAGCTCAGTCCCGCCAGGTGGGGCAATCCCTCGTCGGTCACGTCGGTCCCCCCGAGGTGAAGCCAGACCAGGTTCTCAACATCCTTCAGGACACCCAGCTCTCCGTCGAGGGCCGGAGGCTTGGGAGCTCCCGGCTTGGGAGTCTCGAACTGGCGCAGCCCGTCATGGTTGCGGCCCAGGTGGAAATAGACCTCGAGACCGTCGTCGTTCTGGGCGATCTTCATGACCTTGCCGCCGAGCTGCTCGACTTTCTGGACAATCGCCGAATCAGCTCCTTCCTCCGCCTGGGCCGCAACCGACCCAATCAACACGAAGGAAAACAAAACCGCCAGGGTGATGCTCCGCATGGAAACCTCCCTTTCCTGAACCCGGGATGAGACCGGTGATCCACTTGACCCTGCCGGCAACCCCATCGCAAATTCGCCCCAAGGCGCTCGCGACGTCGGTCCTGGTATTCGACGCCCGGGAAGCACCAGTGTCATCCGATTCGCCGGAGGGCGGGCTCCATTATACTCCTATAGTCCGAGACGGCAATCCCCGGACCGGATTGCCGGCCGCGCAGCCGGACGGCCCCCCGGGAGCGCGGGCGTCCCGCCCGCATCCTTATCCGTGTCTTGCTATGCAGATCCGAATTCTACGTCGCACACCCGCTTGGCTCCCACGCCTTGTCGGGGCGGACCTCTTGAAGTAGAATCCCGATCTCGATTACAACAAGGGAAGAACTCCATGGTCGATGCCGCACGGTTGACCCGCTGGCTGGACAAGCTCAGGAAGGGCACGCTCACCGAACAGGATCTTCAGGAGGCCCTGGACGAGTTCAAGCAGCGGGGCGACGGCGCGACGGCGCCCCAGAAGCTGCTCTACCTACAGACCCACAGCACCGCCGTGGACTCGCCGGTCAACGGCATGTCCATCGTGGAGGGAGGCGAAGTGCGGCTGCCGCCCGAAGACTACGACGACTGGCCCTACCACACGGTGCTGGACGCCCTCCAGGACGGGTGGCGGGTAGTCAAGTTCCCGGAGCTGTCCCTGCTGTTCGACCATCCCGACGAAGTCGACCGCTGGATGGGGTGCGAGTTCATCCTGGAGAAATAAGGAGGCCGGCCGTGGCGCTGGGAATCTACGACTGCAAGCCGACGCTTACCGACAAGCAGATGATGGATTTCTGCCGGAACGGATACCTGGTGCTGGAGGGGGTGGTCTCGGACGAAGTCAACCGCCGCACCGTCGAGTTCATGAAGGACCACGACGTGGAGGAGCCGGTCGAGATCCTGGAGGAAGAGTGGTTCGTGGACGCGGTCATCAAGAACCCGGAGGGGGCCGGCGCCGTCCGATCCCTGCTGGGCAGGGACTTCCGCCTGCCCCTGGTCATGAGCAGCCACCGGATTCAATGCCCCGGCCCGGCCCAGCCCTGGCACCCGGACGCCGGGTCCATCTCGGCCCCGCGACTGGACTACCTGCAGGTGTTCTACTACCCCAGCGGCGCTACCCGGGAGATGGGGCCCACCGAACTGATTCCCGGGAGCCATCTCAGCCAGGCCCGCAACGCCTTCCTGGGACGCCTCCGCAGCCTGAAGCCGGCGGTCTCCACCGCTTCGCCCCCGGGTTCCATCATCATCACCGTCTATTCGATCATTCACCGCCGCAGCCCGAGCACCGCTACCGGCGTACGCGACAACCTGAAGTACAACTACTGGCGCACCACTCCGCCCCAACGCGACTGGGTGGTCGATCCCGACTTCAACTTCTCCTGGCACAAGAACGTGCTGCCGCCCTTCAGCGTTTCCGCCGCCCGGATGTTCGCCTGGCTCTGCGGGGAGGATTGGGAGCACATCGGCGGCCAGGCTTGGCCCTGCTTCATGGCGGGCGTCTACGACTTCGACCAGATCGGCCTGCCCAAGGGCCTGCGACGCAATCGGGAGGGATAGTTCACAGCGCCTTCGTCGCCCTGCTCCGGGTCGGCGAGACCTCTCCACTCCAACCGGTCGGAGGAGGACCGGCCCTGCGGGGCCTCCCGGACCACCACCCGAACCATGCCATCGCCTGACCACCATCCCGAAGACGAAGTCTCGCGCCGCCGGCGGCGGTTGGCCATTGCCGTCCTGATCATCTTCAACCTCACATCCTATAACGGGGTCATGGGCGTTTTCAGTCCCCGGCTCCGCGAATACTTCTCCCTGTCCTATGAGCAGTGGGGAACCATGTCGGGCCTGGGCAGCCTGGGCCAAACAGTGTCCCTGGTGCTGGTCGGGCTGGTGATTGCCCGATTCGGGGTGCGGCGGATCACCGAACTGTCCCTGGGCGGCGTCGGCGCCTGCTTTGTGTTGATCGGACAAGGCGCCAATCTGCTCGCCCTGAAAGTCAGCTTGTTCTTTCAGGGACTGTTTGGGGGTTTTTCCAGG
The DNA here is from genome assembly GCA_028875135.1 of Acidobacteriota bacterium. Classification (GTDB taxonomy): domain Bacteria; phylum Acidobacteriota; class Terriglobia; order Versatilivoradales; family Versatilivoraceae; genus Versatilivorator. The sequence goes on along the minus strand of JAPPFQ010000612.1, from coordinate 7,761 downwards.
TCATCCCTCCCCGCCTACCTGGTGGCTCTCTATCCGTCACACAAACGGCGGATGATTTCGCTCCAGTTGACCTGCGGTTCCGTCATGGGCATCGTGATTCCGCTGTGGGCCGACCAGCTTCTGAGGTGGTCTCGCGAGGGGGGCCACCAGGAATTGGCCAAGCTGTTCTTCTCACCGTTTCTGGTCGCCGGGTTCGTGGTCCTGTGCGGCTGGGCCCTGCTGAGCTTCAGCAGGCAGCCCGACTTCCAAAGCGTTCAAACTCCCGGCCAAAGCCTCCGCCTTCGCCCGCTGCTGGGCATCCGCCCCTTGGCCATCGTACTGCTGATAACCCTGCACGCCTCCGCCGACGGAGCCACCTACGAGTTCCTTCCCATGTTCATGGACCACCAATTCGAGGAGCTTGTCATACCTGCGGGCATGACCCTGGCGGGCCACAACGTGGCCTACCTCATCACCCGCTCCCTGCTTTCGGTCCTTCCGGAGGGATTGGGCCAGCGGGCCATTCTGACCCTGGCCGGCCCCATCGGCGGGTGCCTCCTGCTGGTGATGCTGTGGCAGGGCAATGCCGTCAGCGTCCCCCTGATCTACTTCCTGGCCAGCCTCTTCTACGCCGCCGAATTCCCGGTGCTCCTCAGCGAGATCTCCTCCCGCTCCATGGCCCACTTCGCCGCGGTCATGTCCGGAGGCTACCTGCTCGGCAACCTCACCTCCTTCCTGCTGATGAAGGGAACCGGCCGCCTGGTAGACACCACCGGCGACTTCCGGGTAGCCCTGAGCGTCGCCGCCTGCGGCTTCATCCTCTTTGGGTTGGTCGCCTTCCTGGCGGGATTGGGGAAACGGCCAAGCGCGGAAAAGGAGGCGGCAACCTGACCCAAGGACGAACCTCCCAGCAGTACCCTCGTCGTGGGCCGATGGGGCCGGTTCGGTTGCCTGCTCGACGCTGACCGACAATAGGGTCTAATTCAGACCAACTTTTCTCATTGATGAAATCCAGGTCACGTCTGTGGTTTATAGAAACAGTATAATTTCTATACTATAATAACTCATGCCATTTGAGTATGATCCTGCCAAAAGCGTCACAAACAAGGCCAAGCATGGCATCGACTTCGACGAAGCCCAGGTGCTTTGGAAAGACGCTTGGATGCTGGAGGCACCGGCAAAAACCGACGACGAGCCGCGCTATCTGGTGATCGGAAAGATCGGCAAAAACCACTGGGCCGCCGTCTGCGCTCATCGTGGGGACAATGTGCGGATCATCTCGGTGCGTCGGGCCCGGAGACAGGAGATCGACCACTATGAAAGCAGGTGAGTTCGACAGGAAATTTGATGCAGGAGAGGATGTTAGCGGCCAGGTCGACTGGTCGAAGGCAAAGCGCCCAAACGAGCAGGTGAAGCGGGTGAATGTGGACTTCCCGGCATGGGTTGTGGCCGGGCTGGACGGTCAGGCACGGCACCTTGGCGTGACCCGCCAAGCGCTCATCAAGTTGTGGATCGCTGAACGGCTGCAGCGAAGCGGCAGCCCAATCTGAAGGCGAACTCGGGTCCGGCGTCCCGATGCCGTTGACGTCACCGGGAACAGGGGGGCCTGATCCGGCGTGAAATGCGACCACATACCAAAGAGCCAAACCGAAGGAACGCGGTTGCCGGGATCGTGACAAGCCGAGATCGCCCCGATTCAACCCAGATCCTTCAAGGGACGTTGTGAATAACGGGAATTACCAGGTGCGGCGATTCGATGGCGCCTTGGCAGGGGTAGAATTCGTGCTCTCAACAAGCGGATTCTGACACCAAACCACAGACTGGCTCCTCGCTGTGAACGCCGTGCAACCTCTCGGGAATCGTTGGCAGCATTTGGCAAGTCATCGGCTTTTCCCTGACCAATAGTTTCGACTCCGAATCGGCGCAAAATTTTTCCTGTTATTCAACAACGTCCCCTATCCGCTTCCCTGGCGGGCCACAACGTGGCCTACCTCATCACCCGCTCCCTGCTTTCGGTCCTTCCGGAGGGATTGGGCCAATGGCCTGCTGCGGAGAAGGAGGCGGTCGCCTGATTGGGAACGCCCCCATCAGCGACCTCGGGCCGGACCAGGAAACCAACTCCTTTCCCTGCTCGACTCCGACCCTAAATATGGTCTATACTGGACTATATTTTGGCATCTTGAGGGAACCATGGACCGTAAGCATTCCGAGCCCCGCCGAGTCTGGAGAGTCGCCGAAGCCAAGGCGCGTTTGTCCGAAGTCTTGCGTCTCGCCGAAGAGGAGGGACCTCAACATATCGGTACCAGGAAACCCTTCGTGGTCGTGCCCGCCGACGACTGGTACGCCAAGAGGCCGCCTCGCAAACCCCTGGGACAGTGGTTGGTAGACAACATTCCTCGCGGAGTGAACCTGGATGTTCCCGATAGGAGATCCCGGAGAGAAATCCCCTTTGTCGCCGGCGAGGCCAAATGAACGGTTTTCTTCTCGATACCAACGTGATCTCGGAGTTGACCAAGGATGCACCGCACCCGCGGGTAACGGCGTTCCTTGCCGCCCGGGAGGAGTTGTGGCTGTCAGCGATCGTCCTGCATGAACTGGACTTTGGGATCGACCTGCTACCCCCCGGGCGGCGCCGCAACGGCATCAGTAGCGTATTGGCCGGGTTCGTGGCGGAATACGCGGACCGAGTCTTGCCGGTGGGTCGTCCGGAAGCCGCCCAAGCGGCCGCTCTGAGAGCACGGGCCCATCGCTCCGGACGCGTCCTGGATCTGGGCGATGCCCTGATCGGCGGGACGGCCATGGCCAATAGGCTTTCGGTTGCAACAAGGAATGTCGGGGATTTTGCCGGTCTCGGTCTCGATGTCGTCGATCCTTGGGGAACACCATGAACATCGTCCGGCGAGTCCTTCCGGTCGTCAGCGTGACGCTGCTGGCTTTCGCCGTCTCCCTCCCTGCTACCGCTCCGCGCGGCAAGCGCATGGTGTTTGGGGGCGGTCCGGCGGGAGGCACCTTCCAGATTGTGGCCAACGCGATTCAGACCTTTGGTCCCATCAAGGCATCCGGCGACTACACCATCAAGGCACAATCCTCGGCCGGGTCGCTGGAGAACCTGCGCAAGATCGATCGGGGCAGGATGCAGTTCGGGGTGGTCTATTCCGGGCATGTCTACCTGGGGCGCAGTGGCCGCCTGAAGAACGACGGCCGCAAGTACGAGAATGTGCTGGCGATGTCTCACCTGTACGGAGCGCCGGCGCAGTTGGTGGTGCGCAAGGGATCGGGCATCCGAAGTGTCGGGGACTTGGCTGGCAGGAAAGTCGGCGTGGGGAACGCGGGGTCGGGCGCCTTCGCCAACTGCGAGCTGTTCTTCACCCACATGGGGGTCTGGGATGCGATCGAGCGCAATGCGATGGGCTACAACGATGCAGCCGCCGCCTTCGGCAACCGCCAACTGGACGCCTTCTGGTTGTTCACCGCCCTCCCCAGCGGCGCTGTGATCCTGGCGGCCCAGACCAACGATATTGCCCTGGTCGATCTGGCAGCGGAGGCCGAGAAGAGCGGCTTCTTCGACAAGTATCCCTACTTCTCGACGGGCGCTATTCCCGCCGGCACCTATCGGGGCGTCGATCGAGCGGTTTCCTCCTTCCAGGATTCCGCGCTCTGGGTGGCCAACGCCCGCGTACCGGCCGAGGTGGTCCACGACCTGCTCTCCAAGGTTTACACCGAAGCGGGGCTCGCCTACCTGCGAAGCCAGAAAGAGACCTTCAAGCACATGAGCGTCCGCAACGGGATCAAGGGCGTGGTGACTCCTCTCCACCCGGGCGCGGAAAGCTTCTGGGAGGGGCAGAGCCTTCTTTGAATCCGGCCGGCGGGGCGGACTTCCACCCTTTCCGGAGGGTGCATTTCGTGGATGCCGGCAGTGCGCCGGGCTCGCCTCCCCCCTCCGCCCTCGCTAAAATATCGGGATGTGGAGAAGCTGAACCGGGCAGAGCGATGGATCTTCGATATCCTGTCGCTGGCCCTGGTGGTCTTCTACTCCTACTCCGCAGTCCTCGATCCTGCCGCCACCCAGTACCACCGCGGAATCTACATCCTCATCACCTACGTCCTGGTGTTCCTCCTCTACAGGTCCAATTCCGGCCTGGGCAGAGGGGTCGACTATCTGCTGATCGCCGGGTCCGTCGTCTGCATCGGCTACTGGATGTGGAACTTCGAGGCCATCAACTACCGGGTCGGCGCGGAAACCGACCTGGATCAGTGGATCGCCATGGTGGGGGTGCTGCTGGGAATCGAGCTGGCCCGGCGGGTGGTGGGGAACGCCTTCGTCATCCTGGCCGCCGTCATGCTGATCTACGGTGTCTACGGTGACTACGCGCCCGAGATCATCTCTCATGCCGGCGACACCTTTCCGGAACTCTGCACCAGCATCTTCTACAAGAGCGACGGCGTGTTCGGCATCATGGCCAACGTGCTGGCCACCTACGTGATCCTGTTCGTCATCTTCGGCGCCTTTCTGGAAGCGAGCGGAGCCCAGCGCTTTTTCGTCGACTTTCCGCTGGCGGCGGTGGGGCACAGAGTGGGGGGACCGGCCAAGGTGTCGGTGATCGCAAGCGGCCTGTTCGGGTCCATCTCCGGCAGCGCCATCGCCAACACGGTTTCCACCGGCAGCTTCACCATCCCCATGATGAAGAAAGCCGGCTTCAAGCCGCACGTGGCCGGCGGCATCGAGTCGGCGGCTTCGATCGGCGGCATGTTCATGCCTCCCATCATGGGCGCGGGCGGCTTCATCATGGCCGAGCTCACCGGCGAACCCTACTCCACCATCATGCTGGTGGCAGTCTTTCCGGCCCTGATGTACTTCTTCAGCGTCTTCGTCATGGCGCACTACGAGGCCAGGCGCCATGGCATCCGGGGCGAGAAGTCGGCGGCCGGCGCCGAGCAGATCTTCAGGCAGGGCTGGTTCTACAGCCTGCCTCTGGGGGTCATCACGGTGCTGATGCTGATGGGCTATTCTCCGGGCTACTCAGCCATCCTGGGGCTCGTTGGCTGTATCGGGGTGAGTTGGCTGCGCAGGGACACCCGGATCGGTCCCAAGCGCTTCCTGAAGGCCGCCCGAACGGGAGCCCAGAACAGTCTCAAGATCGGGGCTACCGTGGGCGTCATCGGCATCATCATCGGCGTGCTGACCTACAGCGGGCTGGTGCTCACCTTCGCCGATATCGTGATCGCGCTGGCGGACGGCAAGCTCTGGTTGACCATTCTGCTCATCGCCCTGGCCTCGCTCATCCTGGGCATGGGTGTGCCGGTCACCGCCGCCTACCTGGTCACCGCCGTGGTGGCCGTGCCTCCCCTGACCGAACTGGGCGTCAGCCCGATCGCGGCCCACATGATCGTCTACTGGCTGTCCCAGGATTCCAACATTACCCCTCCGGTATGCATTGCGGCCTTCACCGGAGCCGCCATCGCCAAGGCCAACATGTGGAAGACCGCCTTTTCCGCCTTCAAGTTCGCCAAGTTTCTCTACCTGGCGCCCTTCCTGTTCGGCTACGTCCCCGCCTTTTCCCTGGAGCGAAGCACCTACGACATCGCGGTCGCCTTCCTGCTGATCGCCGTCGGAACCTGGGGATATGCCCGTCTGCTGAGCGCGATCAGGCTCGAAGGATTCAAGTATCGGTCAGTGGGTAGGTGATTGGAGGCGCGGGAATCCCGGGATGGAGATTCCCCCGAGCGGCAACGCCAAGGCTCCCGCCAGTTTCAAAGCTGCCTGCCGGTTGCAGGGCCCACTTGGCAGGGCTGAGCCCTGCAGGCGAACCTATTCGGGAGCTTTTTCCTGACGTTTGATGGTCAGGGGAGTGGTCTGGCCCGACTGCTTCCAGTGGCCCACGATCTCGGACCCGTCCGGGCTGAGGGTTCCTTGGAAGGATGCGCGCGGTCTGTCGAACCTGAGCCGAACGGCATTGTCCTTGAACCGTATCCGGGAGAGCCTCAGCCCCATCGCCCCTTGATCCAGGCTGTCGAGCGTCCCGCTGAAGCCTCCCTCCTCGTCCTGGTCGATCCTGAAGAGCAGCCGCAAACTGATCTGCGCGATCTCCAGGCGACCGAACCAGATCCCGGCCAAACCCTCGCCCGGCACCCCTTGGATGGGCGGCGGAGGAGGCTTCGGGGCCGCGACCTGCGCCGGGTCGACCTCTCCGGTTCGTTCGAGCTTGAAGGGAACGCGGCCGCCCCCCTGGCTGAAGGTGCCGTAGAGTTGCCGGCCGTCCTTGGAGAGTTTTCCGATAAATTGAGGAGCCCCCGGTATACCCTCCATTGAGAACGACGCCCGGTCCCCTTTCACTCTCACGTTCGAGAGAAGGAACTCCGACAGCCCCTGCACCGGAATGCTGATCTTGCCGGCCCAGACTCCCGCCGGCGTAGGGGCGAGATCAACGATGATTCCCAAGGCTTGACCGGGCGTCTCGATCGCTCCTTCCCAACGGCCCTGTCCCCGGGGGGTGGATTGCCGGGCATGAAGGGCCCCCTCCAGAGCGAACAGCAGCAAGCAGAGACAAAGGACAGGCGGTTTTGCGGCAGAGTTCATGGATGGCGTTCCTCGCGCTCAGCTCCAGACGGCGATGACCACCGCCTGCCCTATCAGGGACACGCCGTTGTAGCCCAGGTTGAGCCAGAAAAGCCCCGCCTTGCGGCCCTCGTAGGCCCAGGACTGATAGGAAACCGGCAGAACGAAAGCGATCAGGGCCATCAGCGCCAGGTGGAGGCCCACCATGGCGTTGCCGCCGGCGCCGGTCATGGAGGAGACGCTCTCGGGTCCGCCCATCCCGGCGAAAAGCTGGGCCAGAATGAAGGCGGTGACCAGCGCCAGCACGAAGCTGGCCCCGTGGGTCTTCAGGGGATTGAAGTTCTTCCGGATCTCCTCTTCGGTGGTCTCCATGAGTTCGAGCCACCGCTTGCTGAACAACGGTCCATACCAGAGAAAGCCGACAACCATGGGAACGATTGCGGCCACCAACACCGCCAGCCAATTGACTTCATGCATGGTCCTGTCCTCCTTGAGGTATAGCTGATGTAGAAGGTCTGCTGGGGCAGTATAGATGATCGGGGAAGCCCGTGGGAGTCCTTATCCCAGGATGGTAAACAAGCGCGAAACCGGCTTCATTCCCAAGAAGGCTGCTGCTACACTACCCGGCAACCACCTGTTCCCGAGTCGACACACCATGAAACGACACCTGAACACCCTTCTTCCCTTGTGCTTGCTGTGGCTGCCGGCTTGCAACTTCACGGTCACCGACGGCACTTCGCCAACCGATCCTCCCAAACGGGGGCCGCGCACCCAGCCGGGCGCCACCATGCAGATCTATGCTCCCGAGCAGCACGACCTCTACGACGGACGCTTCATCATCTCGGGAGCGCGCATCTACCAGGTGGGCACCTTGAACGACGAGAGCCCCTGGGACCACATGGGGAATGACGGATCGAATCTGCGGCCGCTGGAGGGTACGGCCGAACTCGATGTCGACGAGATCGACAACACGGGAACGTTCCGTGCCGAGCTCGAACTTCCCGAGGGCAGCTACGTGATCGAACTGGAAGAATTCAAGGAATTCTCACCCTGCCAGGACGGCGGCATCGCGGCCTGGCTGTTCGAGCACGGCGATTCCGGCTGCGGGGATGCCTATTGGCCCAAGAGCATTCTCTACGTGGCCGGTTGGGGGATCGGCTCCGCCACCTTGAACGGAAAGCCGCTCTACCGGGACTACCAGATTCACTTCATGGTCACCCAGGGAA
>JAPPFQ010000464.1 GCA_028875135.1 Acidobacteriota bacterium | reverse complement strand
CGCCTGGGACGCCGTCCTGGAATCCCGAAAGGCCCTGGGGGAGCGAAAGAAGGCGGAGTTCAAGGCCCGCATGAAGGCCCACCGCTGGCCAATCATGGCCCAGGACCTCAAGGACTGGGCCCTGGACATCACCGACACCGACCTGAGATGGGCCATGAAGGATGGGGTGCTCTTCAGCAAGGAGGAGCAGGATCTCTACCAGTTGCTGCGCAAGCAGACCACCCGCTTCGCCAATCCCAACAACCCGGGCTACTTCAAGCCCATGGCCTTCACGGCTTCCGATTCCCCCCTGCGGTACACGGTGGGCACGTACGTTCTGAAAGGCGGCAACTACCTCTTGAGGGGCGAGGAAGTGCAGCCGGGCTTTCTCAGCGCGGTGACGGGCCACACCGATCCGGTGAACCTGGAGGGATTGTCCAGCCGGCGCAAGGTGCTGGCGGAGTGGATCGCCAGTCCGGAGAACCCCCTGACCGCCAGGGTGATGGTGAACCGCATCTGGCAGTACCACTTCGGCACGGGGCTGGTACCCCAACCCAGCGACCTGGGAAAGAACGGAGGCGGGACCCGCCATCCCGAGCTCATCGACTGGCTGGCCTGGAAATTTATCCGGAGCGGGTGGAGCGTCAAGGCGGTCCACCGCCTGATTCTGCAGTCGAACACCTATCAGCAGTCCCTGCGTCATCCCCGGTGGGAGACCTATGAGGAGATCGACAGCGCCAATCGCTATCTGTGGAAGCGCAGTCCCATTCGCCTGGAGGCCGAGGTCATTCGCGACAGCCTGCTGGCGGTCAGCGGCGAGCTGAATCCCCTGCAGGGAGGCCCTCCCTTCTTTCCAAGGATCGACCAGGAGGTGATGGACCGGGCCAGCACCTGGTGGGAGCCTTCTCCGGTCGAGGACCGCAACCGGCGGACCGCCTACATGCTGCAGTGCCGCTCCCTGCAGTCTCCCATGATCAGCGCCTTCGACGGGCCCAACATCCAGGAGACCTGTCCCGTGCGGGGAGTGACCACGGTGACTCCTCAGGTGTTCGCCCTCTTCAATAGCGACTTCTCCCACGAGCAGAGCCAGGCCATGGCCCGCCGCATCGTCGGAGAAGTGGGAAATGATCCCGAGCGGCAGGTCGAACGGGCCTTCCGGCTGGCTCTCCAGCGGCCGCCCTCCCCCGCCGAAAAGCAAAAATGCCTGTCCTTTTTGGGCGGAAGCCGGGACCTGCCCGACGAGAGCCGCGAGTTGACCCTGAAGGCGATTTCCTTTGCGGACAACCCCGTTGTGGAAGGGGGAGCACCGTCTCGAGCGGTATCCCGAAAATATTCGTTGGCCGGCCTCTGCCTGGTGCTGTTCAACATGAACGAATTCGTATTCCTGGAATAGCCTGAAAGGCAACGGAATCGAAAAGGAGTTCCCGATGCCAAAACCGGAATTCAGCTTTTGCGGACAGGTCGAGCCCGGTCCCGACCCTCGCCTGGGAGGATTGGGCCGCCGGGACTTCCTGTTCCGGTTCGGCCGTGGGGTCGGAAGCCTGGCCCTGTCCTCGCTGCTCTTCCAGGACACGCTTCGTGGCGCCCGCCCCCGACTCGAGGATCCCCTCCTGCCCAAGGCCCCCCATTTCCAGGGCAAGGCCAAGTCCTGCATCTTCCTCTTCATGGAAGGCGCCCCCAGCCAGATGGACACCTTCGATCCCAAGCCCGCTCTGGACAAGTACCACGGGACGCCGGTCACCCGGATTTACGGGAGCATGGAAAAACGGATCTACGTGGGCACCCCCTTCAAATTCGCCAGGCACGGGCAGTGCGGCATGGAGGTTTCGGACATCTTTCCCCACCTGTCGACCTGCGTGGACGACATCGCGGTGGTCCGGTCGTTGCACACCGATTCCCACAACCATCCGGCCGGGTGCTTCCTGATGAACACCGGGGTCTCCATTCCGGGAAGTCCCTCGGTGGGCTCCTGGCTGATCTACGGCCTGGGCAGCGAGAACCAGAACCTGCCTTCCTTTGTGGTGTTGCCGGACCGGCGGCGAGGCATCTCGGGAGGCGCGGTCAACTACTCCAACGCCTATCTGCCGGCGGCCTGTCACGGCACCATGCTCAACCCCGACGGTGTCCCCATCGTGGACCTGCAGCCACCCGCGGGGATGAAGCGGGAGGAACAGGAGGCCAGCGTCAAGCTTCTGAATGAGCTGAACGAGCCCTACCTGGAGTCGGATCCCTCCAACAGCGGCCTGCTGACCCGCATGAAGAACTACGAGCTGGCCTTCCGCATGCAGTTCGCCGTCCCGGGGGCCCTGGATATCGACAGCGAGTCGGAGAAAACCAAGGAGCTCTACGGGCTCAACGACAGGATCACCGAGCCCATGGCGCGCAAGTGCCTGATGGCCCGGCGCCTGGTGGAGCGCGGGGTGCGCTACGTGCAGGTCTACTGCAGCGGCTGGGACTCCCACGAGAATATTGCCGCCGAGCATCGCAGGCGCGGCTATGAGACCGACCGGCCGGTGGCCGCCCTCCTGAAGGATCTCAAGCAGCGGGGCCTGCTGGATCAGACCCTGCTGGTGTGGGGCGGCGAGTTCGGACGCACGGCCGACAATTCCATGTCCTTCTTCCGTTCCAACCCCGGCCGCGACCACAACAAGGAGGCCATGGTGATGTGGTTCGCCGGCGGCGGGATCAAGGGGGGCACGGTGGTCGGCAATACCGACGAACTAGGCATCAAGGCTGCCGAGAACGTCTACCACCTGCACGACCTGCACGCCACCATCCTTCGCCTGATGGGTCTGGACGACATGCGCCTGACCTACTACCACGCCGGGCGCCTCAAGCGGCTCACCGACCTGGGCGGCAGGCCCATCAAGGAAGTCCTGGCCTGATTTATACGTTCCTTACCGCCGGGTCCTTCGGACGGCTGTGGCTGTAGCGGGCGCAGGCGGTCGATAACTTGCCCGGGCAAAGTGATTTCCAACCAATCCGAGTGAGATAGAGTGCTATCCGAATGATTCCGATCAATGATAAGTCGAGTGACGATTTACCGGGACCGGAAATCGAGGATGCGATCGCTGAGGCATTGCAAGGTGTCAGCGCCGACGATTGGGACAGTCTCCCAGCAGACCTGACAGAGCGATTGGATGATTACCTGTACGGCGACGAGCACGGGTGAAGACCTTATTCGGTTGCAATGCCGTGGCAGCAATCCCCTGAGAGTCCGCCTACAGGAGATGTTTGGTTGCACGGTCTTTTTGGTCTCCTCTTCGAAACCTTCGGGACTACCCGTCCAAAAGGCTTGAGCAGACGTCCTCCCCTTCATGCAGCGGCCTGGCTCCGGTCGGCCGTACCCGCCCTTAGCTGGTGGCACCCGGCTACTCTTATACTCATTCTTTGCGGTCGACTTGGATAGTCACGAATACTATTGTGGTTACCTTATACCTGTCCAAAAGACGGAACTATCCAATAACTCAAAACGGAGAACCATTGGTATGGTGTGTCGGTAAATTTTGCAACCTTTGCCGAGGATGGTCGGTAAAACGGCCTTCTTGCTCCCCCTTTGGAGTCTTCTTACAGTTCCTACCGGAAGGCCTGATCAGGCGTTCTCCACTTCATATTGACGCTCCGGCGTCCGCTCGACTGCAAGCTATAGGGAGAGATTCCCATCTCTTACAAACTTGCTTATATTAATTTATTTTAACATAAGTGAAATATAATAAATATTATATTGAATAATATTTATAAATGTGGTACTCATATCCCCCATGCAAGGACAGCTTCCCAAATCCTGCCCAAGTTGCGGCGCCGGCCTTCGAGTGGCCCAACTCGCCTGCCCGGCCTGTGAGACCCTAGTGAGCGGGAACTACCCGCTGCCCGCCCTCGCCCGTTTATCCGGCGACGACCAGCAGTTCGTCCTCTCATTCATACTGAGCAGTGGGAGCCTCAAGCAGATGGCAAAGCTCTACGGGGTATCCTATCCAACCGTGCGCAATCGACTGGACGACCTGATTTCGCTTCTGAAAGATGTCAAGGAGGCGTCCAAGGGAAGGGAGGAGACAGATGGAGAATAGCCCCTCGACCCATCAGAAAATGCAGCAGGAGATGACCATTGGCAGTTGGCTATTCAACCCGTTCATTCGCATCGCCGGAGCGCGCTCCCTGATTATCGGTCTCGCCGGGATTGTAGCTGCCGGACTGGCGGCCGCCGGGGCCGGCATTCGCTTCGACGGGTTGCTCGACGTGCATGCGGGCTACGAGGTTGCGCTGTGGATGCCGGTGGTGGACGGGCTGGTGAATTGGGCCGTGTTCACCCTGCTGTTGATGGTGGTGGCTATTCTCTTCAGCAAGAGCGCCGTTCGGCTGATCGACATTGCAGGCACCCAGGCCATGGCCCGGATGCCCCTGCTCCTGGTGGCCGCCGCCTGTAACCTTCCCTTGATCCAGGACACTTTCGACGGGATTGCCACGGTCCTGATGGGTGGCGACGAGCTCGACAGATCTACCGTGACGGGAATTGTCGCCGTGATCCTGGTGACTTTGGGCGGGGTGGTCTGGATGGTGGCCCTGATGTGGAAGGCTTTCTCGGTATCCTGCAACATGAGGGGCGGTCGGGCCATCGCCCTTTTCATTTTGGCCGTACTGCTCGGCGAGGCGGCGACCCTCTATCTGACGAGGGTAGTCCTGTAGGCTACCGCAGCATCTCCCTCAGCAGGGGAGTCTGCCGCTTGCTCACGGTGTACTCCAGCCCGTTGGTCAGGGTCAGCAGCCAGCGTTGGCTGCTGAGAGGGCTTATGCGGCGGACTTTGTCGAGGTTGACCAAAACGCTCCGGTGGACCCGCTGAAACCGGGTACTGCTGAAGCGCTGGTCAATGGCCTGGAGGGTCTGAGTGGCCATGTAGCGCTTGTCGCGGGTCCTGATCCAGACGATTTCGCGGTCGGCCTGGAAAGCGAAGACCTCTTCCGGATCCAGCAGATAGTAGTCCTCACCCTTCCTGGCCACAATCTTCACCACCCCGCGCTTGTCCCCGGCCGTGGCCGCCCCCAGCGTTTGAGCTACCCGTTCCACGGCCTCCTGCCGATTGCCCCGGGCCGCCTGGGCGCGCTCAACGGCCCTCTGCAGCCGATCCGGACTGACCGGTTTCAGCAGGTAGTCGACCGCGCCAACCTCAAAGGCGTTGAGTGCATGTTCGCTGTAGGCGGTCACAAAGATGATGGAGGGCAGCGGCCCCCGGAGTTGCCGCAGCATCTGGAAGCCGTCCATCAAGGGCATCTGGATGTCCAGCAGGACCAGGTCCGGCCGCAACGTCTCGATCTGCTGCAGTGCCTGCTTGCCGTTTTCGGCTTCGCCGATGACAGAGACGTGCTCAATCTCGGCCAGATCCTCCCGCAGCACTCGCCGGGAAACGGGTTCGTCTTCCACCACCAGAGTTCGAAGGGTTTTCGCGGGCATAGCTGCGAGATGTTATAAGCCAACCCCGGTTTCCACCCGAGTGGGTTTCCACCGTCGGGAGAATCTGCCGCATCAGCGGCCCCATCCAAACCACGGGCGGAAAACCGGGGATGGTTGTGCCGATCAGAGGGGGGTGATCGCCTCGGCATGCGGAGCCGGCGCCAATCGTTGCCCGGCGCCACCGGTTGGCTCAGGGGCCGCCCCCTGCCGGAAAACAGAGAGGCCTGTCCACCTTCCTTCCAAAGTCCCTATTATGCCTGGTGTCCTGTCTCAGAAATAGGATTACCATCTTTCTGAGACAGAACACCAGCGCCACCGACCCCATGGAAATTGACCGTTCAGATCGTATACTGATGAGAGCAGGAGCGATCCATGGACAATACACCCGCCGTTCACCTGCCGCTGCTGGTCAATACCCTGGGCCACATCTTTGGGCTGGCGGCATTCAGCGGTTTTCTCTACTTCCTTTGGCGCAGCCGCCGCCGGTCTCTCCTCGGGGACATCCGGCTGCCGGGCGGGGCGGCCCTGCTGGCCCTGCTATGGAACGCCGGCTCGCTGGGAGTGCTGGCGGCAGCGGATTCACCCAGCCTGGCTCGGCGCGTGATGGTGGCGGGAAGCTTTGCCACCTTGAGCCTGCTGCCGAGCGTGCTGCTGCACGTCTCGCTGGGCTCCCGGCGATCCCTGCTTTGCTGGATCGGCTACGCAGTGGGATTGCTGGCCTGCGGCATCCACCTGGCTGCAATCTTCGGTACCGGGGTCGCTTCCCATCAGTTCGGGCTGCGGCTGATCACCTTCGGATTCGGAGCCCTGGCCGTCCTGGCGGCCCTGGTCCTCTGGCGGGACCAGCAGCAGCGCAAGGGGGCGGGGATGCGCATGTTGGGCGCCATGGCCCTGTTCCTGTTTGCCGTCTCCTTCGCACACTTCGGCGAAGTCCACGGACCCGATGCCTGGGCCCATGAGCTCCTGGTCCACCATGCCGGCATCCCGTTGGCGCTGGTGGTGCTGCTGCAGGACTACCGCTTTCTGCTGCTGGACGTCTTCATTCGCTTTCTGGGGAATGCGCTGCTGGCAGCGGTTTTCGCGGTGGGCCTGATCGGGCTGTTGAGCCGGTTGGAGCTCGATCCCGCCTCCCCGCACGGAGGCTTTTCGCTGGCGTTGACCATTACCGGGGTGGGCCTGGCCCTGCTTGGCTTTTCCGCGTTTCGCAGCCACCTTCAGAGATGGGTGGAGCGGCGTGTCTTCCGCTGGGGCAACCTGAGGGCGGCGCTGCAGAGGCTGCAGGCCCTGTCCGGAGGCGCCGGGAAGGAAGAAGTATTCCTGCGACAGGCGGCCGAGGTAGCGGCATCCTTTGCCAAGGCCCGCCGGGTGGAGCTCTTGGAGGAAAGTGAAATTGGGGAGGCGGTTGTCGGGGAGGGGCTGCGCCCCCGGATTCTGGACCGAGGCCAGAGTTCGGAACTGGGCGCCAGGCGCTGGGCCGAGGTGGCGGTGCCACTGCGGTTTGCCGAGGGAGACCGGCAGGTGCTCCTCTTGAGCGCCCGGCTGGCCGGAAGGCGCTATCTCAGTGAAGACCTGGAGGATCTGAACCGCCTGGCGACCGAAGTGGTGGCCCAGGTGGCTCGCCGCAGGCGCGCCGAGCTCCAGGGGCTGGCCACCCGGGCGGAGCTGCAGGCGCTGCGGGCGCAGATCAATCCCCACTTCCTCTTCAACTCCCTCAATGCCCTCTACGGCCTCATTCCCCGGGCGGCCGACGAGGCCCGCCGCACCGTGGTCAACCTGGCCGAAATCTTTCGCTACCTGCTGCAGGGGAATCGCCAGCAGGTGCCGCTGGAAGAGGAACTGCGGACCGTCCGGGCCTACCTGGAGGTGGAGCGCCTGCGCCTGGGGCGGCGCCTGGCCACCCGGATCGACGTCAGCCGCCAGGCTCTCGGGGTGGAAATCCCGGCCCTTTCGATCCAACCCCTGGTCGAGAATGCCGTAAAGCACGGGATCAGCAGGATGGCCGAGGGCGGAAGCATCGGGTTGGAGGCCGTGGTGGAGGGCGGTGTTCTAGAGGTCACCGTCTCTGACGACGGTCCGGGATTTCAATCCTCCGGGCCGGCGGACAGCGGACAGGGGCTGGAGAACGTCCGCCGCCGGCTGCGGCTCTGCTACGGGGAGCAGGGCCGGCTCCGGGTGGAATCGACCGCCGGCCACACCAGGGTGGGCTTCCGGGTGCCGCTCAAGCAACCCGCCGCCGTTCTCGCCAAGTAGACCCTCAGCGCAAAGCGGCCGCTTTGCCACCCGTCGATTGCTGCTACAATTGAAACAGGTTTCACCTCGGTTTTCACAGAAAGGGAAGGACGCTCGCTACTGCCTTACTCTCGAGTCGGAGAGGATCCGTAAAGAAGACACAAGAGAAAGACATGAAACACCTCATTGCCTGTTGTGCCCTGTTGGTTCATCTCGGGACGCTTGCCTTCGCGGAAACGTCGGTTTCGCAACGAGAGGTGAGTGCCCTGGGCTACGCTCGGCCCACGTCCCATGCCGTGATTCCCACGGCGGCGCACGTGAAGAGCTTCAGGACCCGGGTCGTGATCGCCAACCTGACGTCGCATGAATATTCCATTACGGCCACTCTCTACGGTCCGGATGGCCTGGTGAGTCGGGAAATCATCTCCATGCCGGCGACTCATTACCGGGGGTGGGACAATTTTTTCAGGTCGGTTTTCGACTATACGGGGAACGGATCGGTCGTGCTTCAGTCCGAGAGTGACGGTGAAGCCGGCGATTCCTCGGAATCCCGTTACAAGTTCTACTTGACGGCCGAGGTTTATTCGGACTCGGGGGACGGCCGTTTCAGCATCCAGGTCGTCAACGGAATTGCTCCGATGGTCGATGAAGGAGACCGGGCCTACAATTTTGGAATCACCGTCAATGAGGATCAGAGAATCAACATTGGCGCGTTCAATCCGGGCGATGAGCCTGTTTCGGTTCAAGCCGAGGTCTCCGACGAGTCCGGGCTGGTCGAAACTCTCAATTTTGAAATGGCGCCCTATTCCTGGCAGCAAAAACCCATCGGCTCCACGGTGGACTTCGGATGGATCGAATGGAAAACAAGCGGCGGTACCTACCTTTGGGCGGTGACGGTCGACAATCGAACCAACGATGGAACCCTGGTTTATCCGATGAAACCCGAAGCAGGCGCCGCCCCGCCCACCGAACCCGGCGAAGCCCCGGCCTGCACTGCCGGAACCGTCCTGCAATCCGGGGGCCGATGCAGCCTCAACAGCGGGGACAGCCGGATCGGGACGTTCACGGTGAACCCGAACGGTACAGGCTGTTTGAGTATCGGTGGCTTTACGACCTGTTCGGGAACGGCCCACAACTTGAGCAATGCGGCGGTGAATCGATTTCGGATCACCTTCGTGGCCGCCAGGCACGACGACGGGAGCTGGACGATTTCCGAGATCTCGATATCGGGGTAACGACAGGTGGTCGAACCCCTTGAAAGGCACATCCGGGAAGCGCCCGGCCTGCTCCGCGACACCCGCGGCTTGAACTGTCTCCAAGTGAAATCGACGATGCGGACAGCTTCCAGAAGAACTCTCATAATTTCCGGCGTCCTCTGCCTGATCGCAGGTTCGGCTGACCTGGCCACTTCCGAGACTTCCCCTGGCGAGGGCCGGGAAAGGGAACGGTTGGCCCCGGCCCAGGCATCCATGATGACCCGAGCCGCCTCCGCCCGGATTTCCGAGGAGAGCCGTGGAGACCTCCGGGAACCGCCCGTTGAAGCCGCGCCTCGATCTTCTGCGGCGGCAGCCGTCTCCGGGCAGAGAGGACCCGAGCCGACTCCATCGCCACCCGCCGGTTACTCATTCGTTTCCTATCGGGGGGAGATGCCCCGGGAAGGAATCGAGGGTGAGGTGGACGCCGGGGGGAACCGTTCCTTGGTCGATTTCGACTGGCTCGGCAGAGAGACTTCAATCGAGAGGCTGTCCACCCAGGCCGACGCGGCCGGACGCGACTGGTCCTTCGGCTGGATCGGACTCGCCGGGGACGCCACGGCCGATGATCTGGCCCTGGCGCTCGAAGGAACGGGCGCCCGGATCGTCGGTTCCTCGGGAGCGCTGGTGCGGGCCAGGCTCCCCGGTGACGTGGCCCGGCTGCAAACGATCGCCGCCTTGCCTGAGGTCGCCGGGCTGGGCGCCCTCCCCCCGGAGAGGAAGCTCGCCCAAGAGATTGCAACTCCATCGCCCGAGGCCTCCCCCGCGGAAGCGACGCCCGTGTTCATCACTCTGATGACCGAGGATCCCGACGCCCGCTGGCGGAAGGCGCTCGAAGACCTGGGGGCGGTGGTGGGCCGCTTCGACCCGAGCATCCGGGTCTATTCGGCCAACGTGCCCCGGGCTCGGCTGGAGGCGATTGCCGCGGCGGACTTCGTGCTGGCCGTCGAGCCCATCGCCATCTTCGAAACCAGGCTCGACACGGCTGTTCCCGCCATGGGCGCCGATGCTCTGCGACGATTCGATGGCGCTCCCGGTCTCTTCTCGGGCATCGGCGGGGCCTCGGTCCCGATCGGTGTCATGGATACCGGACTCAATATCAACCATCCCGACATCGCATCCCACCGCGAAAGCATTTGCGGGGCCAACTTCTCGCTGAGTCTCGACTTCTTCGGGTTCGGCGGGACCAACGAGTCCGAGGACCTGTGGATCGATGCAGGTTCACACGGAACCCACGTCACCGGAACCATCCTCGGAAACGGCTACGCCGAACCCCGTTATGCCGGCATGGCGCCTTCGGTGCGCCACATCCGTTTCGCCAAGGTCTTGAACAGTTCCGGATTCGGATTCGGAGACGGCATCCATCGAGCCATGGATTTTCTCGCCCGCCCCACCGAGTGCGCCGAAGCCGCCAGCCCGTCGCTTCCGGTCAAACCCCTGATCGTCAACGTGAGCCTCAGCGATTCCTCCAGGGAATTCGAGGGACGGGGCGTGGAAGAGCGCAAGCTCGACTCCATCGTCTGGAGTCAGCGTCAGCTCTATGTCGTCGCGCAATCGAACGAAGGAATCAATGGGTTTTCCGACTTCGCCAGCGCCAAGAACTCACTGGCCGTCGGCGCCGTGCTGGACAGCGGGGACATCGCAGCCTTCAGCAGCCATGGGCCGACCTTCGACGGACGCCTGGCGCCCCAGGTGGTCGCTACCGGCGTCGGCATCCACTCGACCCGGGGTGAGGGCAGCCACGGGGGCTACGTCCGTTTCAACGGTACCAGTTTCTCTTCGCCCGCGGTGGCCGGGGTGGCCGCCCTGCTGATGGATGCGGTCCCCGCCTTCCGGGAGCAGCCTGCGCTGACGCGGGCCCGGCTGATGGCCGGCGCCATCCGGCCGGACCCCTGGCTGGAAGACGCAGCGGCGTTCCCCGCCACCAACACCCACGGGCCGGGAACACTGCATGCCCAGTACGGCCTGGGCAAGGTATCCGCCCGAACCAGCGTGCTCGACCGGGATCGAACCGACGGCTGGAGCGGCGGCGCTGCGGTCTCCGAGCTGCGGGACGGCGAGTACGCCTACCAGGACATCCTCGTGCCCGAAGGCGCCAGCCGACTCGACCTGGTGCTGACCTGGGACGAGCCGCCCACCGACAACATCGGCAGCGCCGTGTTGAACGATCTCGACCTGTGGCTCGACCGGGACGGCGATTGCGGCGCCGTCGCCTGCGGGGAGCACCTGTCGTCTTCCCGCGTGGACAACGTGGAGTGGATCATCCTCGGGGATCCGCAGCCGGGCCTCTACCGGGTGAAGGTAGCGGCCCACCGCATCTACACGGCCCCCCCTCGGGCGGCGCTGGCCTGGACGGTGATCCGAGGCGCCTCCACCCCCAACCTGACGATCTCCGCCGACAGCAGCGCCCTCGCGGGCGGCCGGGAACAGGAACTGACCCTGACCCTGAGCGCGGACGCCTACCTGGCCTCCGGAACTCGGCTCCACATCGACTGCCGGGACACGGGAGGCCCATCCGGCTGCGGCCAGGTGCGGATCCACACCGTGGAGGTGTCCCGGCAGGATGGAGTGACGGTGGATCTGTCGGGGGAACTGCGTGCGCCGGAACCCGATGCGCCGGAACCCGGGATGCCCGCATTTCCGGGACAGGAAGCGATCGAGCCCTCGCCCATTCCCCTGGGGTCCTCGATCCCGATCGGCGAAATCTCGGTTGGGGAG
>JAPPFQ010000330.1 GCA_028875135.1 Acidobacteriota bacterium | reverse complement strand
ATCCCGAGCTGACCTCCCTGTTTCAGTCTCTGGAATCCCGGATGGACGACCCCGACCTGGCGCCGGCCGGGAAAGACCGCCTGGCCCGCCGCCTGACGCAAATTGCGGCCACCTTCTACAACACCTCCGGCGGCGATGGCGGCCCCGGGCAGATGGGATACATCACCCCGGGCGCCGGTGAAGTGATGGGGAAAGCCGTGCTGCGCTACTGGGACGGCGAGCACCAGGAGAATGGCGCCCGGAGAGTCCGCCTGTCGCTGGAGGCGGCGGCCGGCATCCCCCACCCCGACCTGCAGGACCGCCTGATGAGTTTCGCCACCGAGGGTCCCGAGGAGCTGCGAACCCTGGCCGCGGCCGCCCTGGCCGATCCCAGCGCCGTCACCCTGCCGGCAACGCAGGAGTTGATCCATCCGATGGTGGAGCAGATTCATCGGGGGGCCCTGGACTATGACCGCCGAAAGACGCTGGCGGAACCGGTGCTCCAGTTGCTGAGCCGAGCCGGCTTCACCGTTCCCGAAACCCGGGAGCAGCGGCAGATCCTCTATTCACTGCTGGTGCCCCCCTACCAGGACCCGGCCGACTCGCAGTCCTTGCGGGAAATTCTGCGGATAGTCGAGGAGGCGGTTCAGACCGAGAGTCCGTTGAGCCCGGACTGGTTCATTGCCGATCGGATGGGGAAAATGCTGGCCGCCAACCCCGACTTCCAGACCCCGTTTCTGGCGCGGCTCTTTCCCGAAGGCGTCAGGAATCCCATGGAAGCTCATTTCTGGCTCCCCAGCATCGACTGGCTTTCCGCCTTTCAGGACGAGGTGCCGGTGGTGAGACCGGCGGCGGACGGCGGGGAGTCCTCGGGGCTGCCGCGGGATCTGCTGGAGGCACGGGGGCGGGCGCGGGCTCTGCTGCTGCAGCTTTTGCAGGCCGAGACCCCGGAGCTGAGCCGACGGACGGCCGTCAACCTTTCCTATCTGACCCGCTATCGGCAGGACCCGGCCGTATTGGCAGCCTTGAAGGTGCTTGTCGAGTCGGAAACCAACGAGAGAATCAGGGAGGCGGCCGGCAACATCCTGCGCTCGGAGCCGGAGGTCTGGATGGCGGATCTCCAGGAGGCGGTCCGGAACGAACCCCTGGCGGAGCGGCTGGGGCTCGGCCAGGCCCCCTCGCTTCCCGAGGAGTTCCTGGCCAGCTTCCGCTATTTCCAGGACCACGTGGCCCCGGAGCTCAATCGACCGCAGCGCCACGACCAGATGGCCTGCATGAGCTGTCACGGAGTGCCCGGACGGGTTCCCTCCATGGAGCTGGCTCGCCCTGACGGCACCGGCTACCTCTCGGCCCCCAAAATGCTGAAAAACTACCTGATCCTGCAGGCGCGGGTGGATCCGGAGAATCTGGAGAAGAGCAAGCTGCTGCGCAAGCCCCTCAACATCCAGACGGTCAAGGAGGACGGCCACCAGGGAGGCAGGCGCTATACGCCCTCGGACCGCGGGTATCGGATCCTGCGGCAATGGGCGCTGGATCTGCCGAGAGTGCGGGCAAGGGTTGAGCCACCAGCCCGGGCTCAGGGAGTCGCCGAGCCCGAGAGCGGCCCTGAAGCCACTTCCAATCCTCAAAAATGAGGTGAAGCCGTCATGCGGCGGATGCGGGCCACCTTCTTCGAGGAGGAAGCCGGCGACTCTTCCAGGTAGGTGTATCCCCGAAGACCCGACTCGTAGAAGCGGAGAAGCCGTCCCGACTCTTCCAGCGAGATCTTCCTGTCGCGAACGGCGCGCTCGATATCCCGGCGCATGAGCGAAAGGAGCTCGTCGGCGTAGTATTCCACGTAGCCGAGCACGTCCTTGACCCGGTCTCCCTTGACCACGTGATCCACCCGCACCTCCCCGCCCGGTTCCAGGCTCACGTGGACGGCATTGGTGTCTCCCAGCAAGTTGTGCAGGTCTCCCAGAATCTCCTGATAGGCCCCCACCAGAAACACGGCCAGGTAGTAAGGCTTGCCCGTAAAGGGGTGGAGCGGGAGGACGGGCCTGGTGCCGCGGGCATCGATGAAGCGGTCTACCCGCCCGTCGGAGTCGCAGGTGATATCCGCCAGGATGGCCCGACGGGTCGGCTCCTCGTTCAGGCGGTGAATGGGAGTGATGGGGAAGAGATGGTCGATAGCCCAACTGTCCGGCATGGACTGGAAGACGGAATAGTTGCAGAAATAGGTGTCGGAAATGAGGGCTTCCAGGCTGCTGAACTCCTCGGGGACGTGGTCCAGGCCGCGAACGATCCCCAGCAGGTCGCGGCAGATGGACCAGTAGAGACTCTCGCTGATGCTGCGCTGCTCCAGGCTGAGGTATCCCAGGTTGAAGAGGTTGAGGGCATCCTCCCTGAGCTGAACCGCGTCGTGGTAGGCCTCCAGGTAGTTCTTCGCGCCAAGGTTTCGGGCAATCCAGTGGAGGTCCGAAAGAGGTTGGGGAGAATTCTCGGGCAGAGACTCGGGGATGCGGAACCCCTCGAACCCGGAAACCCCCAGCACGTTGAAGACCAGGACGCTGTGATAGGCCACCACGGCCCGGCCCGACTCCGAGACAATGGTGGGGTGGGCGACTCCGGCCTCGTCGCAGACCGACTTGAGGCGAAAGACGATATCGTTGGCATACTCCTGGAGGGTGTAGTTCACCGAGGACTCGAAGCTGGACTGGGAACCGTCATAGTCGATTCCCAGGCCCCCGCCGACGTCCAGCATCTCCAGGCCTGCTCCCGCCTGGATCAGCTCGGCGTAGACTCGCGCCGCCTCGGTGATGGCTTCCTTGATCCTTCGAATGTTGGTGACCTGGCTCCCCAGGTGGAAGTGCAGCAGCCGCAGGCAGTCGGCCATCTCGCGCTCACCCAGGTACCGGACGGCTTCCACCACTTCGGTGGAGGTCAATCCGAACTTGGAGCGATAGCCGGCTGAGGACTCCCAGCGACCGGCCCCCCGGCTGGCCAGCTTCACCCGCACTCCGATTTGCGGCTTCACCCGAAGCTTATCGGCGTACTTGACGATGAGCTCCAGCTCGGTGAAGCGTTCAACCACCGGGATGACCTGCTTGCCGATCTTTTGCGCCAGCATGACGGTCTCGATGAACTCGTCGTCCTTGAACCCGTTGCAGATAACGGGAACGTCCCTCCCGTGAGTGACGGCCAGTACGGCCAGCAGCTCCGGCTTGGAGCCGGCTTCCAGTCCCACCTGGTATTCCCGTCCGAAATCGAGGATTTCCTGCACCACGTGGCGCTGCTGGTTCACTTTGACGGGATAGACGCAGCGATAGGCGCCTTCGTACTCGAACTCGTCGATGGCGTTCTGAAACGCCTGGTGAATCTCGGCGAGTCGATGCCTCAGGATGTCGGTGAACCGAATCAGGATGGGCAGAGAAATGCCACGGGGCAGAAGCCGGTCAATCAGGCTCTTGAGGTCAATGGCCCGTTCGGTGTCCTTGTCGCCGTGGACGGCGATGTGCCCCTTCCGGTTGATGGAAAAGTAGCCCTGCCCCCACTTGGCGATGTGGTAGGCGTCCAGGGAATCCCGGATGGTCCAGCGCTTGATCGGTTCCACCCGTGGCTCCAGCTTGGGCATGAGGTCTCCTCGGGGGGCTTGCCTGTCTCCAGACCCTCATGCAATTTAAGAACGGATCAGGGCAGTCGGCAACAAAAAATCAGACAAAGGTCCTGGCATGGCGGTGCACCCGGTCCCCGTGGGCCCTCATGGCCTGAAGCTCGGTCGGGGTTGGAGGTCTCCAGTCGTCCAGGAGTCCCAGGGTATGCAGCAGCTCCGACCGGTTGCCGGGAGCGGCCAGGGCGATCGAGACCGATGGATGGGCCAGGACGAACCGATACCAATCCCGCACCGGAGGCGGGGTGAATTCGGCAGGGTCTTGTGGGGTCGGCTTCAGCAGATCGCACCATCGAAGGGCGGTAAAGGCGACCAAGGGAGTCCGCTGCTCCGCGGCTTCCGGAAATATCCGATCCTCGGCCCCGCGATGAGCCGCATTATAACGAGTCATCAGCAGGTCGAGCCGCCTCTCCCTCAAAATCCGCAGCGCCAGCCCCCTTTGATGGGTGGTCAGCCCGATCGCGCCGACGCGGCCGCGGTCCTGAGCCTTTCGCAATCCCTGCAGGGCTCCTCCCGGGCCGGCGATCTGCCTCCATTCCTCCAACCGTTCCACGTAGTAGTGGGTAGCCACGTCCAGGCAGTCGACTTTCAGCCTTTCCAGGACCTGCTGCAACTCCGTCTGGACTCCCCGCTCGTCCCGTGCCCAGAGCTGCGCGGCGATTACCACCCGCTTGCGTCGGGAGCCGAGTTCTCGGATGGCTTCGGCCATTCCGTCCTGGTGGCCGCACCAGTTCCAGTAGTTCAGGCCCCGGTCCAGCGCCAAAAGGACATCCTCTCGGGTGAGATGGGTATTGCCTCGGGTGGCCAGGCCCAGCCGGCACACGGGGACTTGCATTCCGTCAAGGGTGAAGAAGCGGGGCATTCCGGACATGGGGGTGATCGGGTTGACTGCCGGAAAGGAGGACTGAATCCGCAGAGCAACGGGCCATTCGCTGCCGCTCGAGGTCCCCCTCAGTTGACCAGTTCGTCCAGTCCCAGGGCCAGCATCAACAAAATGCTGACGTAACCGTTGAGCGTAAAGAAGGCCGCATTGACCCGGGAGAGGTCGTTGGGACGAACCAGCCGGTGCTCCTGCCACAGCAGTCCGGCCACCAGCAGGATGCCGAGCAGGCTGATCCAGCCCAGGCCCTGAACCCGAACCAGCGCCAGCAGGGCCAGAAGCATGCCGATGTGCAGGCCGCGGGACACCCTCAGACCCCGTTCGATGCCGTAGCCCTCGGGGATGGAAAAGAGGGCCTGGCGGCGATCGAAGTCCACGTCCTGACAGGCGTAGATGATGTCGAACCCGGCTGTCCAGAGCAGTACCGCCAGGCCCAGCAGCAGGGGCGGCCAGCCGATCTCGCCTCGCACCCCAATCCAGGCGCCCAGTGGCGCCAGACCCAGGCAGAGCCCCAAGTAAAAGTGGGAAAGCCGGGTGAACCGCTTGGTGTAGGAGTAGAGCAGCAAAATGAGCAGCACGGGGAAGGACAGAATGAAGCAGAGCGGGTTGAGCTGGTAGGCCGCCACCACAAAAACGGATGCCGAGGCCAAGGTGAAGAGGATGACGAACAGGCGACTGAGGTGTCCGGCAGGGAGGGCCCGGCTGCTGGTCCGGGGATTGAGAGCGTCCATCCGGACGTCCGCCAGGCGGTTGAAGGCCATGGCCGCGCTACGGGCTCCCACCATGGCCACCACGATCCACAGAACCTCTCGCCCGCCGGGCCATCCCTCCGCTGCCAGCAGGGCGCTGAGCAGGGCAAAGGGGAGCGCAAAGACCGTGTGCTCGAACTTGATCATGTCCAGGGTGATCTTTGTGCTGGAGAGGAGGCTCATGTTGGGTTGGTGTTGGTTGGGCCGGCAGCAACGCCGGCGGGCTGGCTCTCCAGGCGGAGGTGGCAATCGAGAGTCCGGTCCATGCTTCAGTTCCTCTTGTCTCCAGACCAGCGGAAGGCCGCCTCCGGATTCAGGCCGAGCTGCTGCATCACCCGGTAGAGAAACTGGTCGACGATGCCCTCGAGAGTGGTTTCCCCGTGGTAAAAGGAGGGAGCGGCCGAAAAAACCACCGCCCCCGCCAGGGTTGCCAGACGCATGTTTTCCAGGTGAATCAGGTTGAACGGGGTATCCCTGACCACCAGCACCAGCTTGCGTCTCTCCTTGAGCATGACATCGGCGGAGCGCTGAATCAGGTTCCGGGAGATGCCGTGAGCGATGCTGCCCAGGGTGCCCATGCTGCAGGGAACCACTGCCATGGAGTCCACCGGGTGGGAGCCGCTGGCGATTCTGGCCCCGATATCGTCGTTGCTGAGCACCTCGATCTTGTGTTGATGGTTCTCCGCCAGCTTCTCTGCGAGGTTGCGGAGAGTGAGAGGCTCGAGGTCCAGCTCATCGTTGAGAACGCGCAGGGCGGCTCCGGAGGCAATCAGGTTGATGCGGGACACGGCCGGCTCGGCGGCCAGCAGGTTCAGCAGGCGATGCGGATAGATGGCTCCGCTGGCTCCCGTGATGGCGAGGGTGATCTCCAAAGTCTTTCATACCCGGTGGGTCGTGGAGTGCAGAGGTCCATCGGACTCGCGCTCTTCACGACAGGCCAATGGTACATCAACTCCCGAATCGGCGGCCAGCCGCCAAAGTCAACGGTTGGAGGACATCGATTGCAGTATGAGGGCTGAGCCGGGAATCCGCTTGACTTCCGTTGATTGCTGATTTCTGATTGTTGAGCCTTTTGCAAAATACGGTCGCAGGACATTTGCCGGGAATGGCCACAAGAGGCACAAGACACACATTGTGACCTTTGTGCTTTTTGGAGATTTTCCCATGGATGAAAAGGTCCTCAGGAACCTGCTGGAGGAGATCAAGGGGGGCAAGCTCTCGGTCGAGCAGGGGCTGGAGCGGCTGCGTCATCTACCCTTCGAGGACCTGGGATTCGCCAGGATCGATCATCATCGCGCCCTTCGCCAGGGGTTTGCCGAGGTGGTATTCGGAAGGGGAAAGACGGCGGACCAGGTCGAGGTCATCGTCAAGCGGATGCTTCCCCGAAAACACAACATCCTGGTCACTCGCACCGGGGAGGAGGCCTTCCGGCGAGTCCGGGCCCTGTCGCCCAAGGCCTGCTTCCACCAGGAGTCCGGAACCATCGTGATTCAGCAGGACGAGGAGATTCGGGGCAAGGGAACCATTCTGGTGGTTTCGGCGGGCACCGCCGACATCCCGGTGGCCCAGGAAGCGGTGGTGACCGCCCAGGCCATGGGGAACCTGGTGGAAACTCTCTATGACGTGGGCGTGGCCGGTATCCACCGCTTGCTGGACGCTCGGAAAAGGCTGCTGGCGGCTCGAGTGGTGATTGTGGCCGCCGGCATGGAGGGAGCCCTTCCCAGCGTGGTCGGGGGACTGGTTTCGGCGCCGGTGGTGGCGGTGCCGACCAGCGTCGGATACGGCGCCAGCTTCGGCGGAGTGGCCGCCTTGTTGGGAATGCTCAACAGTTGCGCCTCCAACGTGAGCGTGGTCAACATCGACAACGGGTACGGGGCTGGGTTTGTCGCCAGCCTCATCAACCGCTTGTGAACCGGCGGCCTGCCGGCGGCCTGCCGGCGGCCGGCGATTGAGACGGGACGCCGGCTACGGCTTGAGTCCCCCGAGGGCTTTTGCTATTCTCTGATTTCCGGTCACCGAGGATAGGCAGCTCATGTCGGGACATTCCAAATGGCATAGCATCAGGCACAAGAAGGGTGCGGCCGATGCCAGGCGCGGAAAGCTGTTTACCAGCCTGATCAAGGAAATTACCGTGGCGGCGCGGCTGGGCGGCGGAGACCCGGACGGAAACCCCAGGCTCCGGGCGGCCATGGCGGCGGCCAAGTCCGCCAACATGCCCGGGGAGAACATCAAGCGGGCCGTGCAGAAGGGAACCGGCGAGCTGCCGGGGCTCAGTTACGAAGACGCGGTCTACGAGGGCTACGGCCCCGGCGGCGTGGCCATCCTGGTCGAGGCCGTAACCGACAACAAGAACCGGACGGTGTCGGATATCCGCCACGTGTTCTCCAAATTCGGGGGCAACCTGGGCCAGTCGGGATGCGTGGCCCACCTGTTCCAAAGACAGGGCTTGATTCTCATCGACAAGTCCGGCACGGACGAAGACGACTTGATGACGGTGGTGCTGGAGGCCGGAGCCGAGGATATGAGGGACGGGGGCGAGGTCTACGAAATCTATACGTCGCCTCAGGACTACGATGCGGTGCTGGAGGAGATCCGGAGCCACGACCTGGCGGTGGCGTCGGCAGACCTTTCCATGATTCCCCAGACCACCCTGCAGCTTGCGGGAAAGCCGGCCCAGCAGATGCTGCGCCT
The DNA here is from genome assembly GCA_028875135.1 of Acidobacteriota bacterium. Lineage (GTDB taxonomy): Bacteria > Acidobacteriota > Terriglobia > Versatilivoradales > Versatilivoraceae > Versatilivorator. The sequence goes on along the minus strand of JAPPFQ010000330.1, from coordinate 3,702 downwards.
GATGGAATCGCTGGAAGACCACGACGACGTGCAGAAGGTCTTCGCCAACTTCGACATCGAGGATGCGGAACTGGAGGCTGCCGCCTCCTAGGGTGAGACCGGGACCGTGGCCTGGATCGGTTTGGAAAGAGCCGCCTGTGGATGGTTGCCCGACGACGCCGGCGACCCCGGGATCCCATGAGAGTACTGGGTATCGATTGCGGTTCACGGTCGACCGGATACGGCATCATCGACAGTGATGAAGGGCGTCAGCAGCCGGTCGTCTTCGGGGCCATCTCTCTTCCCGCCAGACACGCCCTGGGCGCTCGGCTGGTGACCGTTCACCGGCAGCTTCTCCAACTCATCGACTCCTACACCCCGCAGGTTGCTGCCGTAGAGGACCAGTTCTATCTCACCAACTTCAAGAGCGTCATGAAGCTCGGTCAGGTCAAGGGCGTGGTGATCTGCACGGCCGCCCTGGCGGGCATTCCAATCGTGGAGTACAGCCCCTTGGAGATCAAGAACGCCGTTACCGGATATGGCCGGGCGGACAAGCAGCAGGTTCAGGCCATGGTCGGACGACTGCTGGGACTGGCCAGCCCGCCCCAGCCCCACGACGCGGCCGATGCACTGGCTCTGGCCCTGTGTCATGCCCAGGTCATGACCACTGAGAACCGCATCCGGAGAGGGATCTCCAGGACCCATGTCCCCCTTTCCCCCCGAAGCTGAGTCCATGCGCCCCTTCCGAGTCCATTCAGTCTGGCCGCTGCCGCTCGCAGTGCTCCTCCTGGCTGGCAGTTCGAGCGGCGCCGGCCAGCCCACTCGGGTGTTCTGGCAAAAGGACTACTCCCGGGGCAACACCGAGTTGCACCGCATTGAAGTGGAGACCGATGGAACCACCCGGTACCTGCTGAGACTGGGAGATGGAGAGCCGGTAGCGGTGGATTTCCACCTCAAGCCACACATCCTCCGGCACCTCTTGGAGCTTTTCGCCCAGGCCGACTTTCTGAACCGGGACAAGAACTTCGTGAGCTCGCGGCGGGTGGCCGACACCGGGACGCGCACCATACGCCTGGTGAGCGGCCCGCAAGAGCGGGAAGTGGTGCTCCGTCACACCGACAACAAGACCTTCCGCAAGATCGTGACCTTTTTCGATCACCTCTCCGCCCAGGAGAGATTCCTCCTCGATCTGAAGCTGACCTTGAAGCACGACCGGCTGGGGATTCCCAGGAAACTGGATCAACTGCGAGGGTTCCTGGACAGGAAAACGATCGTGGACCCCCAACGGTTCTCGCCCATCTTGAAGAGAATTTCCCAGGACGCTTCCCTGATGAACCTGGCCCGCAAGACGGCCCGAAGACTCCTAAGACAGATCGACCGATACCCCTCCGGCTGATCGGCCTGCGGTTCCTGCATTTCTCACCGGGGCGTTTGACTGCCCGATCCCGACGCCTTGGGATAAATGGCGATGCCGGCGTAACCCACCACTTCGCTCCTGCCTCCGCCGGCGTCCCCCGAGGTTGCATAGCCGACCAGCTCGGCCCGGCAGGTCCCGGGCGAGGCTTCGGTTCCATACATCATTGCGATCGTGGGTCCGTAGCCGCACATGGTGATGGACTCCTTTCGGACCACCTCGTAGAGTCCCGGAGCGTCCAGAGCCAGGATCCTGGATATGGCCTTGCCGTCCTTGATGCGTGTCACTACATCCGGCTCGAAATGGTTCATGTCGCTGCTGGCAACCACCAGAACCGGCTGCTCCGGCAGGTCCCGCAAGGCTTGGGCTATGCCCTTTCCCAGGCGCTGGAAGGTGGGGAAATCGTGACGGCCCAGGGCGATGGGCACCAGGCGAAGATCCGGCCGGAGATGCACCAGGAAGGGAAGCTGCACTTCCAGCGAGTGCTCGAAGCGGTGAGCCTCGGCATCCTCCGTCAGATAGGGGCAGTGACGCAGAAGCCTCCGGGCCAACTCCTCGTCGATGGGGACCCGGCCGAGCGGGATCTCCCACTCCCCCCGAGACATGATCGAGAGTGAGGCTCCCAGTCCGGTATGGTTGGGACAGAGGATCAAAACCCTCTCGGGTATCTCGATTCCGGAGAAAACGGCTCCGGCGACACCGCCGGAATAACGGTAGCCGGCATGAGGCACCACCACGCCTCGGGCCTGCTGTCGCGCCCCGAGCGGTCCCAGGTGCTCCTGCAGGTCGCGGCGAAGCCGGTCAGGCTGGGAGGGATAGAAACGGCCGGCAACGGCGGCTTTTCGCAACATGATGCTTCCGGAAGATCAGGTCAACTCTTGACGGCGTGGTAGCCGGCGCGGGTTCGCGCCTTGACTTTCTTGACGCGTTTCCCGTTCTCGTCGACGATCTCCACCTTGATCTTGCGGAACTTTCCGTTGCGGTCGGCATTGGTCGACACGTAGCCCAGGCTGTACTGGTTCCTGAGCTCGATCCCGACCTGCCGCAGGATGGCGGGATGGTCCTGTTGCCAGCGGGGAAACCAGGCCTTGCCGCCCGTGACCTTGGCAAAGGTCTTGAGCTGATTGTCGGCCTGCAGGTAGGTCAACCGGGTGGTGGCCCCCATGAAGGGTTCGTTGCTCAAGCGCCCTCTCTGGCCGATACCCAGGCAGTAGATGACGGCGTCGGTTGCCTGAACGCGCTTCAAAGCGGAGCCGAAAGTGATCCTGCTGAAGGTGTCCACACCGGTGCTGACCAGGAGAACGGCCTTCTTGCCGTCCACTTCGTCCAGGCGGTCCAGGGTGAATCGGAGAGCGTCGAAAAGGTTGGATTCCTGGGAGACGGGGAAGGCCATGCGCGTGAGCGACCCGAACAGCTCGCGCTTGTCCTGGGTGAAGTCGGACAGTATCCTGGGGTTCAGGTTGTAGGACACCACCGCCGCCCAGTCGTCGGGCCTCAGCATCTGGATAAAATAGGCCGCCGGCATCGTCGCGTCATCGTACCACCACCAGGCCAGATTCCTGGTGGACTCGAGCACCATCACCACCGTCAGCGGCGCCGAGGTGGGGCTGAAGTTGGTGACCTTCTGCTCGACCTTGTCCTCGTAGACCTTGAAGTTCTTGGCGGTCAGCTCGGGGATGAAGTTTCCCTTCTTGTCGGTGACGACCACATCCAGATTGACCAGCTCGATGTCGACCGCCAGGGTGAAGTTCTCCTCGGGCTTGGAGCCCTTGGGGCGGGCCGGGTTCAGGCGGCGTTTTCTCGGTCTGGGCTTCCGCTTGCGGACGATCACCGGGTCGGACTGCCGCTGCTGCGGGCCGCCCCTCTCTACTTTCCTGCTACCTTCTTCCCGCTCGGGTTGGGAGGTTTCCTCTCCCTCCGGGCCCGCCGACAGGCGGCTGCCGCCCAGGACGAGGCCCAGCGCCAAGGCTCCGAAGAGTGCGATTTGTCTGATCCGACACCAAGTCATCATGGCTTCGTCCACCCTCGTTTTCGGATTTGTTTCTATCTGGAATCTTAAGCCAGGCCTCTTTGCGAGTCAACACCGCCGGGCGAGGCGTTGGACTGCGCTATTTCTCCCCCAACTTGAAATCCACTTCCGGAAGCCCTTTCAGCGCCTCCTGCATGTATTCCTTGACTCTTTCCACCAACTTCTTTTCGGACACGCGAATGGCCTCGCGGGTAACTCCAAACCGGTCCGCGATGGCCTGAAGGGTCAGGGGTTCTTCGGCGATCAGTCTCTGCTGGAGAATGACCCGGTCCCTCTCTCC
>JAPPFQ010000505.1 GCA_028875135.1 Acidobacteriota bacterium | reverse complement strand
AGGTCCAGGTTGAGGCGGTTGTCAGATCCTGGTCCAGGTGGCTGACGGCACTGGGAGGCAATGACAAGGGCCTCGAGGCAAACAGGGTGTAGGGATCTTCAAACAGGGCCGGAGCCAACGGGATTCCGGAAATACGGACGACACTGAATGCCGGAGGATTCAGATTCTCGTAGACAAAGCCGGGCAATCGCTCGTAGAAGCGACCGATCCCGGCCCGAACGACCAGTCGGCCCCTACCGGTCAAATCATAGGCAAGACCCATTCTGGGGGAGAGGTTGGTCTTGCTGGCGGGAAAGAAGTGGCTCCGGTACCGGTCGGGAGCGTCAACGGTGCGGAGCAAACGACCGTTGGCCATCTGCTCCAGGTTGGTGGTTCCGTCCCCTCGATAAAAGTTGGTTTCCAAGTGCTTTTCCTGGCCGATGCGATGACCGGGACCAAAGTATTCGTACCGCAGACCGGGCGACAGAGTCAGCCGGGGGCTTACCTTCCAGGAGTCCTGCAGAAAACAGGCCAGGTCGTTGAATCGATAGTGCCGCCGAGGGTCGAATGCTCCGAAGGGAGGCGACAGCATCTCCCCGGGAACCTTGCCTCCCGGATCCAGGTAAATTTGAAAGGAGGATGCCCGGCCATTTACGAATCGCTGCAGGTCCCTGAACTCCACGTGATTGTGGCGAGTCAGCGTGGACTCGGCAGGAGTCTGGTTGTCCCGGAGATGGACCAGGCTGGCGCCGAACTTCAGGTTGTGCCGCCCCCTCACCCAGTTGGCCATCTGTTGAAACTGGTACTCGTTCTGGGCGCCGCCGTCGCCGTTGCGGCCGGAGGGCAGTGCCAGAGAGCCTACGGTGCCGCTGATTTCATCCCCGGTAATCACAAAGGAGGGAAAGCTTCCGGCAAGCCGGATCGCTCTCCGGTGAAAGAGACGGTTGAAAACCAGGCGGGACTCGGTCAGGAAATTGCCCGACCAGAATCGCGTCAGGTTGACCGTCATGGTTTGATTCCTCAAATGATAGGACCGGTCCAGCAGGGAGGAATAGGGCTGATCCACGGTCGCCAGCCGGGCATGATCCTGAAAGGCGTAACGGGTGTTCAGCACCGTTCGAGGGCCGATGCTGGTGTCAACCCGCGCAGTCCAGAGGGTGGTGTCCTGGGGCGGCCCGGCGCCGGCATCCACCGGCCCGGTGCGCGAAGTGGAGGCCAATGCCGGCAGGGTGACGAAGCCTGCCCCGAGCCTGGACCCGCAGGCTCTTCCGAAGGGACAGACGGTCCGGGTGCTGATATCGGTGTCGGAGAGGATGGAGGGCAGGGGAAAGCGGTCGAAGATGGCATTGGTCCCCGGCGAGCTCACCGAGAGCAGTTGCGGGGTCGGAACATAGTAGCTGAGGGCTGCCGAACTCCGGACCAGGATGGGTTCAAGGGCTGCAAAGAAGAAGACCTTGTCCCGATAGACGGGCCCACCCAGCGTGCCCCCGAGCTGCTGGCGGTTGAAGACCGGCCGGGGCAGGCCCCTGGAGTTGTTCTCAAACGTATTGGCCGCCAACCTGGAGTTGCGAAGGAAATAGTAGGCATTCCCGTGAAACTCGTTCACGCCGCTCTTGGTGATGGCGTTGGCGATGAAACCCGCATTGCGGCCATACTCCGCGGTGAAGTTGTTGGTGAGCACCCGGTACTCCTGCACGGCGTCCAGGGGAACGATCTGGCCCGGGCCGGAGTTGTAGGGGTCGTTGTTGGCGCTTCCGTCCAGCAGAAAGCCCCCGCTCTCGGCCCGCTGTCCGTTCAAGGCAAAGCCGATGCCCCGCCTCACGCTGGCCGGCGTGGCCCCGGAACTGACCGCGACGAAATCGTAGGGATTGCGGGTTAGCGAGGGCAGCTCCGTCATGACCTGAGGCTTGATGGTGGTGCCCAAGGTGGCGGACTCGGTGCGGATGAGCGGGATGCCCCCCAGCTCGGTGACGCTGGCGATGACCGAGCCGACCTGCATCGAGAAGTTCAGAACCACGGCATCCTGGACGTGGAGCTCCAGGTCGGGCTTAACGATGGTGCGGTAACCCAGCAGGCGGATAATCACCCGGTAGTGTCCCGGCGGCAGGTTGGAGAGCCGATAGAGCCCCAACCGGTTGGTCCTGGTCCGGAACCTCTGGTTGGTTTCGATCTGGGTAGCGGTCACCCGGACTTCGGACAGAACCTGGTCCTGCCGGTTGGTCACGCGGCCGCTGAGCGTTGCCGTGGGGTTGGCCAGCAGCGCGCCGGCCAATGTCACCCACAGGGTTGGGACAAGAATCAAACGCACGGTGTAGATCCACCTCCCGTGTGGAGCAAGGATGCAGGCCGACTCACACCCGAGTATGCCACTCTCGGTTTCCAACTGCGTCAGGGGGATCAGGTGGGTTGGCTTGACGGAACGGCCGGAACCGGGCAGCGTGGATCCTGGGGTTCGGATCCGCATGTTGGAAAGGCAACCGAGTCAGGGGTTGTCGTCATAGGCCTTCAGGTAGGAGGCCAAGAGACGTCTACCACTCGGTTTCAAGCTGCCTTCCTTGGGCTCCAGAGTTACGAAGACCGTGTCGATCTGGGAAATCACTTCGGGATCGTCGAACTTGAGCATCCACCCCGTATCGTTCCTGGTGTCCGAATAGAGAATGCCCAGACTCTTGGGCGAACCCGAAAGCGAGGAACTGCGTTCCCCCCAGGCCTGCAGCGAGAAATTGTCCAAAGATTTCTGTCCCTTGGGCGTCTCGTGGGCATAGAAAATCAGGCGCCGACCCTCGGCATAAAACACATGCCCATCCACGATTCTCTCTCCGCTTGGATCATTGTCCTGGACGTATAGGACCCGCAGGTTGCGATCCGTCATCAGGTCCCGAATATCCCGGTCCGCCGCCAGCAACTCCTGATCCCGCCGGATGGTCTCCGCCTGCTCGTTCACCTTCCGAGCCAACTCGCCGATCTGCTTTTCCTGAAGCGCCAGGGTCACCTCCCGGGTGGCCCCCTGTTTCCGCAAAGCCTCCAACTCGCCGGTGCGAGTCTGAAGGGCCCTCTCCACCCTTGCCAATTTCTCCGACAGCCGCATTTCCGAATTCCTGGCCACCTCCAGCGCTTGATTCAAGGCATCGGCATCCGCCCGGGTCTCCACCAGCTTCCGGCTCTGGCTCCGCAACTCGGCCAGGGCCCTGCGCCGCTGGCTTTGCGCCCGAGACAGCTCCTCGACCAGCCGATCCATTTCCGCTCCCGACCGATCGGAGACCGCGACAGTGACAGGAGCCGATGACAGACCGGCCAGGGACTGGTCCGAAATCTGACGGTTGAGCCGGCTGATTTCCTCACGGAGCTGGCTCACCCTGGCTGTGGCGTTGGACAAGCGCTCGCCACCCCGGTGCCACTGGAATCCGCTCAGCCCCAGCGCCGACACCAGGAGCCCGGCCGCCAGCGGCAGGGCGTATCGGGCCATTCGGTTCGGTCGATACCACTGCCCCGCCCCAACCCCTGAGCGGGTTGCGTTTCCGGCACTCGGGGGAGTAGTGGGGGAACTGCTCCGATGCTCGGTCCGCTGCAGAAATCGCTGCCTGTAGCTGGATTCATGCAGGGCAACCTTCGAGGAGGAATCGGCAGGCTCTCCCGCGGCAACCAGCGGCAGGTGCTCGTGAAGGATCTCCAGGTAATCCTGACGGCTTCTCCGACAATCCTCGCACGCGATCAGGTGGGAGCGAAGTTCGGCGTACTCGCCGGCAGAGATCTGGCCAAGTGCCGCCAGGGCACACAGTTCCTCGAATCGTTCATGTTCGAATTCATCACGCTTGGACATGGTGACATCCCCTGGGCATCAACCCGCGGTCCGGTTCATGCAGCCGTGGGCCTGCAGGAAGGACCGCAACTTTTTGAGCCCCCGGTAGTAGTGGTTCCGTATGTTGGACAAGGGTTCCTCCATTTGGACGGCAATCTCTTTCAGGAGCAACCCCTGAAAATAGGCCAGGTCCAATGTCCGGCGTTCCCTTTCCGTCAACGTCTGCAATCCCTTCTCGATCATCTGACCCCAATCCTGATAGGTGAGGCCGTTCCACCCCTTCATGGAGTGGGCGAAGTCATGGCTTTCCAGGTCCGTTTCTTCCGTCTGGTCATAGAAGTTGCGCAAGGTCAGGTACTTCTGCCGGTTGAGACTCCTGTGATAGGCATACTGAAGTATCCAGGTCTTGGCGCTCCCCTTGTCGGGATTGAAGACTTCAATCCGCCGGTAAATCTCAATGAACACCTCCTGCATGAGATCTTCCGCTTCGCCCCGATCGCGAAGAATCTTGAGAGCCACGCTGAAGACCAGGCGGTAGTAGCGGTCAAACAGAAAGCCCAGAGCTTCCTGACGCCCCCGCTTGAGCTCTTCCATCAACTCTTCGTCGGTCCTGGTATGGAGCTGTTGGTCTGTCAACATGAACCCGAAACCTGGACCGGACCGGCAGCGCCCGGGGCACGGCAGTAGAAGAAACCAACCCTCTAAAGTATGCCGTCCGTGCCGAAGGTTTGTATCAACCGGCGGGAATCTCCATGGTTCCGCTTTCCGTGGAACCCGCCGCGGTCCAGGGTTTGTATTGTCACTCGGAACGTACTGGAAGGGCAACCACTTCGGCGGTGCCGAACCGGTCCCACCGGGAACGGACCTTTGGAATCGATCCCGTCACCACCGCAACCGCCCTGGTGGTGCTGAGGTGGGCCTTGGCGGCTCCCTGTATGTCTTCCGGGGTCAAACTCCGGACATGGTCGCCGAACCGGTGCAGGAAATCCTTGGAAAGAGAAAAGAGCTCCATCTGCGTCAACTCGTCGGCAACGGATTCCGGGGATCGCATTCTCTCCCCATGACTGGCGATGAGTTGTGTCTTTGCCGATTCCAGCTCAGCCTCCGAAACCGGAGTTTGCTTGAGGCTTTCAACAGCCTCGAGAATGGCCGCCAGCGCACCCGGGGCAGCCTGCGCGGGAACCTTGGCCAATACCTGCAACATGCCTCCGATCCGGAAAAACCGAATCCGACTGTCGAGAAATCGATAGTTGATCCGGTGAGTCAGAAACACGCGGCTGAGGCGCGAACCGGTCGCCAGTCCTCCCAAGAGCAAGTTCAGAACCTCGAGGCTGTAGTAGTCGCCGCTCGATCGGCGTGGAGCCCTGTGGCCGAAGACGATTCCCGCTTCCGAGCCTTCCTCTTCTTCACCCACAAGCTGGATCGACAGACGATCCAACCGCGGGAACTCGGGATAACCGGGCTCCTGGGGGACCCCCTTGGTCCAGGGTCCCAGCTTTTCCCGGGCCGCATCCAGCAGTTCCCTCCCGGGAATGGAGCCCACCAGGATCAGGGCGGCATCGTTGGGAATGTAGTGGCGACGCCGGAAGTCGTCCAGGTCACCGTACAGGACGGCCTCCGCGCCTTGCCTACTTCCGGAACCGTTTCCATAGGGGTGATCTCCGAATATCGATCTTCTGAAACGGCCCTCGGCCAGACCATCCGGGCTTTCTTCGGGAGGATCTTCCTTCACCGGAGCGGCGGCCTGCGCGACCTTGTCTTCAAACGGCGGCGGAGCCAAGGCAGCTCCCAGCAAGTCAAGGAAGGTGCGCAAGCGGCGGGGAGGCATGCCGGCCCGGAGAACGGTGGCATCGGGGTGGACCTCCACCTTCAGCTCAATGCCCAGCACCTCCAGCTCTTTGGTGTCACCGGGAGTCCGGACCAGCAGCCGGCGCGCCGACAGACGCGCCAACCCGGGCTTTTGGGGCGGGTCAAGGGTCGATCCCGATCGGATCAGAAGATTGACGACCAACCGGTCGCCTCCGGGGCGATGCAGCAGCAGGATGCGCAAGCCGTTGAGCAGTTGAAAGCGCTGAACGGTTGCGATCCCTCCGGCTTCATGCTCCCTCCCGTCGCCGAAACCGGATTCCGGCAGGGCGGCCGCCAGGAGACCGCTGATCAACGCCGCCCCCAACCAGACTGACCTGTCGACAGCCGCGAGCCCCCCGCGATCGGACCCGATCCTCCGGGTGATCGGCCTTCGGGACAACCCGCCGGAATAACCTTGCAACGCCTGACCTCCCGAAACGCCGCGCCCTGGCCCGGAGATGCCTTGCCGGGCCGATTGGAGGAGCCGCGGGCCTGTTTGAACTTCCCCCGAACTCCCGGTCAAACTGCCTTTTCCCAGTGTATCAGACGGACTGCCTGGCTGAAACAACGCCTGGTGCTTGGTGGCGGGAAACCGGTTCAAAGTCAAGCACAGGCAGATTTTTGATTCACATCGATGCACAGGATGCACAGGATTATTTCTGGAGGAGGTCCATCAGTCTTCGTGTCTATTCGTGTTCACTCGTGGTTCATCTTCTTTGGCGATCGGCAGTTCTTCTTCGAACCATCCGCACCGCAAGGCGCGACCGGGCTACCCCTGGCGCTGCCGGCGGCCCCAGTTGACGGGCCGGGACGGTTTTTGATATGACTATTCCCCACTTCAAGCTTCGTCGGCCCACCCTCATTGCCGCTGGCCTGGTATCGTTCATCCTGCCGCGCGTGACGAATCGAAACCAGTGGGCGCCCGGCCGGGCTGGCGACGTCCCTGCGGCCCCAAGTCCCGGAAAGTGAGGTGAGGGCGCTGGCTGCAAGGACAACCCTCCGGGGAAGCGGCTTTCCAGTTACGACCGGCCGCCGCCGCTGACCTGCCAACCAAGGGAGACATGCCCAGAACTCAGCCGAAAGCCAAGGTGAGGACTTCGTCGAAAACCCCGTCGCCCGAGCCTGACCCGATCCCTGGTTCAAAGGCCGCCGGGTCCACCGGGGACGCGATCACGAAGCGGACCCGTTCGGCCAAGGCCGGCAGCCCCCGATCCTCACGGCGTTCCAGGCCCAAGACCGCCCGGGCGCGAGCCGGCTCGGCCCACCCGGGTCGAAGCACGCTGATCAAGCGGTACGAGACAGCGGTTCGTCTGCTCTATCGTCAACAATTCGAGCAGGCTATGGAAGCATTCGAGAAAGTGATCTCCGCCGACGGTCAGAACAAGGAGATGCACGAACGGGCTCTGACCCACATCAGGCTGTGCCGGAGCAAGTTGGCTCGCCGCCAACCTGTCCCCAAGACCACCGAAGAACTTTACAACGTCGCCATTACCCTGATGAACGAAGGCCGGTTCCATGAGTCGATGAAGCACCTGAACCGGGCTCTGAAGCGGAGCCCCAAGTGTGACTACGTGAACTACGCCCTCGCGGTCTGCTACTGTCGACTGGGAAACCGGGACCGCGCCCTGAAACACCTCAGGCTTGCTATCGACCTGAAGGTGGAGAACCGCTTCCTGGCCCAACGAGATGCCGACTTCGAGCCGCTCATGAGAGACTCCCGGTTTGTCTCGCTGGTCTTTCCGGAGGAACCCCCCGCAGCAACGTCGTAGGCGGTTCGCACTCGGTGTTTTCCAGGATCAGCCCATTCTCCCCCGCCATCGGAATCGATTTCGATGGTCCGGCCCGCTACGGGGTCCGAGTCCCGGCCAGGGATCTCCCGGCCCGGGGAAAAAAGGCCGGGCACGATCCTCTCGAGCTCGCTTTGGCGATATTCGATGGCCGCATGGCGGCCGATCATCTCCAGCCACCCCTGCCGGCCTCGGCCTGCGCTCAAACATGAATCCCACCCACGTCCTGATCATGGCGGCCGGAAAGGGGACGCGCCTGAAGTCGTCCATGCCGAAAGTGCTGCACCCATTGGCGGGACGCCCGCTGATGGAACACCTTCTGCCGACCGTCGAGGCCTTGAACCCCCGACATACCCTGGTGGTCGTGGGGCATCAGGCCGCCCTGGTCAAGTCGAGGCTGAGGCACAGGGCCGTCGAGTTCGCCGAGCAGGTTCCGCAACTGGGAACCGGACACGCCGTGCAGGTTGCCAGGGACTGGTGGTCAGACAAGCCCGGCAACCTTCTGATCTTGTCGGGCGACGTGCCATTGATTTCTGACGGGACCCTCCGGAAAATGATACAGGTGCACGATAGAACTCGAGCCAGCCTCACGCTGCTTTCGACCCGGCTGGCCGATCCCACCGGCTACGGCCGGGTAATCCGGGCGGAGGACGGGAGCGTGCGGGGAATTGTCGAACAGAAAGAGGCCGGTCCTGCCGAGCTGCAGGTCAAGGAGGTCAATGCCGGGCTCTATTGCTTTCGAATTCCGGACTTGTCCGAAGTTATCGACCGATTGACCGCCGACAATCGCCAGAAGGAGTATTACCTTACCGATTGCGTGGGTCTCCTGAGCCGCCAGGGAAAAGCGGTGGAGGCCGTGGTCTGCGACGATTGGCTGGAAGTCGCGGGAGTCAACAGCCCGATCGACCTGGCTCGCATGGAGAAAGTCCTGCGGGAACGCCCTTCGGGGAATCGGGAAACCGAAGGACCCGCCGTCATCGATCCTGAATCGGCCTAAGACAACACTGCCATGTGCGGAATCATTGGATACGCGGGAACCGAGCCGGCTGCCCCCGTGCTGTTGGACGGGCTGAAACGCCTGGAGTACCGAGGGTACGATTCGGCCGGAATCGCGGTCATCGGGGGCCATTGCCTGCATATCCGCCGGGCTTCGGGCAAGGTCGGAAACCTGGAAGAGGCCGTCAGGGACAATCCCTGTGAGGGGACCGTCGGCATAGGCCACACCCGCTGGGCAACCCACGGCAGGCCGACTGAAGAAAACGCCCACCCCCACCGCGACTGCCGGGGAGAATTCGTGGTGGTCCACAACGGGATCATCGAAAACTACCTGCCCCTCAAGAAGACCCTGGCTGCCGATGGACATCGATTCGTCACCGAGACCGACACCGAGGTCATCGCCCACCTGGTCGAAAGGCACTATGAGGGCTGCCTGGAGGAAGCGGTCCGCAAGACGATCAGCGAAATGACCGGCCTCTACGCACTGGTGGTGCTCTCCCTGCATGATCCCGCCACGCTGGTCGCCGCTCGCCAGGGCCCGCCTGTGGTCATCGGCGTCGGCAATGGAGAGTCCTTCGTTGCCTCGGACATCCCGGCAATCCTGAGACACACGCGGGACATCGTTTATCTGGGCGACGGCGATCTGGCCGCTATCGGCCCGACCGCGCTCAAGGTCACCAATTCCCGGGGCCGCTCGGTGACACCCAGGGTGCAGCGCATCACCTGGGACCCCGTCATGACGGAAAAGGGCGGATTCAAGCATTTCATGCTGAAGGAAATTCACGAACAGCCCCAAGCCGTTCGGGAGGCCACCATGGGGCGTATCTCGCGAGATACCGGGAAGATCATCCTCGACGAAATGAAGTTGACGGAGGAGGATTTCCGGCGGGTGGAGCAGATTCGCCTGATCGGTTGCGGAACCAGTTGGCACGCCGCCCTGGCGGGAAAGTTCATGATCGAGAGCCTGGCCCGGGTGCCGGTCGAGGTGGAGTACGCCTCCGAGTACCGCTACCGGGACCCCATCGTTCCTCCCCACACCCTGGGTGTCCTGATCACCCAGTCGGGAGAAACAGCCGACACCCTGGCGGCCCAACGGGAAATCCGGAGACTGGGAGCCCCCAACATCGCCATCTGCAACGGAGTGGGAAGCATGATCACCCGAGAGGCCGACGGCGTTCTCTACACCCATGCCGGGCCGGAGATCGGCGTGGCCGCGACCAAGACCTTCACCAACCAGTTGACCTCTCTCTTCCTGTTTGCGCTCTATCTGGCCGGCGTGAGGAAAACCGTCAGTCCGGAGCAGACCCAGGCCCTGATCGAAGAACTGGCCCGGGTGCCGCACATGATGGAGTCCTGCATCGGACAGGCATCCCGTCTGAAAACCCTGGCCAGGCGCCTGTTTCGAAGCGTGCACCTCCTCTTCCTGGGACGGGGAATCCACTATCCCGTCGCTCTGGAAGGCGCGCTCAAGTTGAAGGAAGTCTCCTACATTCATGCCTCGGGCTACCCGGCAGGGGAAATGAAACACGGCCCCAACGCCCTGATCGACGAAGACCTGCCGGTGATCGTGATCGCCACCAGCGAAGCGGGCAACCCCCGATCGACGCTTCTCTACGAAAAGACCCTCAGCAACATCAAGGAAGTCAAGGCCAGAGACGGACAGGTCATCTCGCTGGTGACGCCTTCCAACACCGAAGCCAGGGATGCCTCCGACTATCATATTGAAGTCCCCTCCAGCAAAGACCTCCTGCTTCCCATCCTGGAGGCCGTCCCACTCCAGATGCTGGCCTATTTCATCGCGGTACGCCGCGGCTGCGACGTGGATCAACCGCGAAACCTGGCCAAGAGCGTCACCGTGGAATAGACCCTCGGCCGGCAGAGGATTCGCCCCCCGACAATGCGGTTGTCAGCCCTCGGGATGGCGCTATAATCAATACCATCGATCGGAAAAAGCGGATCTCTGGCGGCATGGACGAAGTCGTGCCGGCAGGACACTTCCCATGAGTCGAGCCAAGACGCTAGGTGAGTTGAGGAGAACCGTATGGGCGGCGCCCGCAATGCGGAAGCGCACGGTCAAGGAGGAAATGCGGGCCAATGTCATTCGCCAACTGGAAGCGGGAACCCGGCTGTTTCCGGGAATCGTGGGGTATGACGACTCGGTGGTTCCCCAGATGGTCAACGCCATTCTGTCCCGTCACAACCTGATCCTGCTGGGGCTGCGCGGCCAGGCCAAGTCCAGGATTCTGCGAGGGCTCACCCAGTTCCTGGACGAGGAAATCCCGGTCATGGCCGGCTGCGAGATCAACGACAGCCCCTTCAGGCCCCACTGCCGGGCCTGTCGCAACAGGGTGAACGAGATGGGAGACGAGGCGCCCGTCTCCTTTTTGCCCAGGGAAGCCCGTTACGTGGAGAAGCTGGCCACGCCCGACGTAACCATCGCCGACATGATCGGGGACGTCGACCCCATCCGGGCCGCCCGCAGCGGGCTCAATCTCGCCGACGAGTTGACCATCCACTACGGGCTGCTTCCCCGAGCCAACCGGGTCCTTTTTGCCATCAACGAGCTCCCCGACCTGGCCGGGAAGATCCAGGTGGGTCTTTTCAACATTTTGCAGGAGGGGGACGTCCAGATCAAAGGCTACCCCGTGCGTTTCGAGTTGGACGTGGTGATGGTTTTTACGGCCAATCCCGAGGACTACACCGCCCGCGGCAAAATCATTACGCCCTTGAAGGACCGCATTGGGGCCGAAGTGAGAACCCACTATCCGGTCGCTCTCAAGGAGGGCATCCGGATCACCGAGCAGGAAGCCTGGCTGAACCGGCCGGGGAATGCAAACCGGTTGCGGATTCCCCGCTTCATCCAGGAAGTGGTCGAGACCATAGCCTTCATGGCCCGCCGGGACAAGAATGTGGACAAGCGTTCCGGAGTGAGTCAGCGGCTGCCCATCACCGTCCTGGAGAACGTGGTCTCCAATGCCGAGCGCCGCTGCATCGCCGGCGGAGAAAAGAAGGTGGTGCCTCGCATCAGCGACGTCTACGCTGCCCTGCCCTCCATGACCGGCAAGCTGGAACTGGAATACGAGGGGGAGCTGCGGGGGGCCGAGAAGGTAGCCCGGGACCTGATTCGCGGCGCCGTGGGAAAGGTGTTTTCCCGTTACTACGACCCCGCAAACCTCAAGCACATCGTGGACTGGTTCGATCTGGGAGGAGCCTTGAAGCTTTCCGACACCGCCCCGACCGGCGAAACCTTCGAGCAGTTGAACCAGATTCAGGGACTGGTGGAAAAGACGGCCTCCCTGGAGCCCCGCCGAAGGGGACGCAAAGACCAGGCATTCCTGGTTTCCGGCTGCGAGTTCATCCTCGACGGGCTTCACGCCTTGCGCAAGATCGATCGCAACGAGGACAAGGGCTATTTCGCTTCGGAAAAAAAGAGGCCGCAGACCTTTATCGACGATCAGCCCGCCCGGCGCCGGCGATCGTTTAACTAGTGTTCTGTCTCAGAAATAGGGTTGCCATCTTTCGGAGCGCAACGGTGCCGGATTCTAGGAGCGAC
>JAPPFQ010000661.1 GCA_028875135.1 Acidobacteriota bacterium | reverse complement strand
GGTAAGGATGGCGCTCTCGTCGGCGAAATCGTCGTCGTGGGCCGCCGTGACCGTGACCGCCTGTGCCCGATCCCAGTCGGCCGCCGAGAAGGTCAGCGGGGAGGACGCCCCCACGTCGGGGTTGTCGCTGGCGACGGCAATGGTGACGGGGTGCAGCGGCTGCGAGTCGAGCCGCACCACGTACCGACCCGACCCGCCCTCGGCAAGGTTCAGATGGTTCGGGGCCACCGTCACGCCGGAGCTGTCGTCGTCGTGGATGGCCACGGTAGCCACGGGGCTGGTCGCATACCCGTCCGCGCCGGCCTGGATTTCAACCGTCTCCCGGCCCTCGTAAGTCTCGTCGTCGATCGCCTGAAGGGTCGCCGTGGCCGAGAGACCGTTTCTCGGGATCGTCACCGTCTCCGCCAGGGTGTAGTCGCTCCCGCCAGTGGCGCTCCCCGAGCGACTGAGGGTGAACTCCACCGGCTCCCTTCTGGACCGCGGTATGCTCACCGTCAGGATCGCCGTCCCACCTGCCTCCGATATACTCCGTGGGTCGACGGTGAGCGTCAGCGGCGCCGGTTCGTCGTCCGCCAGCGGTATCCGCAGCGGGAAGCTGTACGCATAGCCCTCCATATGAGCCCGCAGCTCGATCGTCTCCGGACCCTCGTATTGGGCATCGTCGGTCACCTCCAGCCTCGCCGTGGCCGTTCGCTCCCCCGGTTCCATCGTCAACGGCCCCACCGTGTAGTCGCTCCCTACAAAGGCCGAGCCCGATTTCAGCAGGGTCACCGTCGAGGTTGTCTCCGGCGCCACCGCCGCCGTCACCGTCAGGGTCGCCGTCCCGTCCGGCTCCGACAGCTCCGCCGGCGACACGGCCAGCGTCAGCGGCGGCGGATCGTCGTCCGCTATCTCAATCGTCACGGGGGCACTCACACCGAGGCCGGTGCCGGTTCTGCCACGCCCCGTCAAGGTGATCGTCTCGGCGCCCTCGTACTCGCCATCGTTGATCACCCGCAAGGTCCCCGTCACCGATCGTTGCCCCGCCCGCAGCACCAGCGTCACGTCCCACCTGAAATCCCTCTACAGCCGGGCCGTCCCCCGGGCGCTGACGTTGATCTTCGAGTCCGTTGCCGACTCTTCCCCCTCGGCCACGCTCACCGTGTAGGTCGCCGTGCGCTCGCCGGCCGCCTCCGACAGGTTCAGCCGGTCGACGGTCAAGGTCAGCGGCGTTGCATCGTCGTCGTGGATGGATACCCACACCTCGGGACTCGCCAGGTAGCCGGGCGCGGTCGCCTGTAAAACGAGCGTCTCATGCAACTCGTAGTGCGCATCGTCGATCAGCTCCAGCCGAGTCCGAACCAAACGTCGTCCGGCCGGCAGCGTCACCGTCTCCGCCATCTCGTAGTCGCTCCCCCTTTCGGCCGTCCCCCCGAAAGTGAAGGTAACCGGCGTGTCGGCGGCCAGCTCCTTCCCATTCGGCACCGTTACCGCGACCTCGAGCCCCCGGTTCCCCTCCCACAGGACAGGGACGGGGTGCGTGGAGAGCCGAAGGGCCGGAGCATCGTCATCCACCAGCAGGATCTTCAATCGGAAGCTCCGGCTTCCCCCCAGCAGGTCCCGCACCACCGCCACAATCTCGACCTCCTCGTTGCCCTCGACGTCGCTATCGTCAAGCACCTGAAGCGTCGCACTCACCCTGTTGGCCCCCGCCGGAGTATCCAGGCTCCCCAGCCTGTAGTCGCTCCCCGGGGTCGCCGACCCCTCGTAGGAAAACGTGACCGTGGATCCCGCCGGCATCCGCTCGGGAAATCGACGCACCCTGATGGTGGTTTCCCCGTCCGGCTCCCCGACAACGGCGGCGCCGGCCTCGAAGGCTATCGGGGGCAGCACGCTGAAGTCGACCCCGTTGCTCACCCCTCCCGCCTGAGCCGTCACCGTCACCGGGCCCGTGGTCGCCCCCGAGGGCACCGGCACCTGGATCACGGTCTCGCTCCAGGAGGTCGGCACACCCCTGGCGCCGTTGAGGCTCACCCGGCCCAGCTCCCCCGCCGTTGCCCCGAAATTAAGGTTGCAGGGAGGTGATCTCCGGTCCGGCCCCACCGGCCGCCGTTTCCGTCGACCTCACACTGACCGCCCAGTCCTCCGACCTTCCCCCGGACCCCTTGCCTTCCGAGGTCACCGTGAACTCGACCCCGTTGCCGGCCGACCCGCCCGCAGTCACCACCACCAGTCCGCTTTCCGCTCCCACCGGCACCGCCACCCGGATCTCCCCGTCGCTCCAGTAGGAGGGCGTCCCGGCCGTGCCGTTGAAGCTCACCCGGCCGGCCCCCTGAAGCGCCGCAATCGGCGAGCCGAAATGCATCCCCCGAATCACCAGCTCCGTCCCCGCCGGGCCATGGTTCGGATCCACCGTGCCGATGACCGGCGCCGGTCCCGTGACCCTGA
This sequence comes from Acidobacteriota bacterium, assembly GCA_028875135.1. GTDB lineage: Bacteria > Acidobacteriota > Terriglobia > Versatilivoradales > Versatilivoraceae > Versatilivorator. The sequence continues at coordinate 9,673 of JAPPFQ010000661.1, read as the reverse complement.
AGGGAACCCCGTTGCCGGCCAACCCGCCCGCCGCCACCACCACCTGCCCGCCAGGGGCCCCCGGCGGCACCGCCACCCGGATCTCCCTGTCGCTCCAGTAAGAGGGCCTTCCCCAGACTCCGCTGAAGCTCACTCCGCTGGTCCCCCGGGCCACTGCCGACGCGGGGCCGAAGTTCTCACCGCGCACCACCACCTCCGTCCCCGCCGGGCCCGCTTCGGGGCTCACCGAGGCAACCTCCGGGGTCTCCGCCCCGGACGCGGTCACGGCGAAACCCACCCCGTCGCTCCCCCGTCCATTGACCGTCACCACCACCGGACCCGACGACGCTCCCACCGGCACCGGCGCCCGGATCTCCCTGTCGCTCCAGTAGGAGGGCGTCACCGCGGTCCCGTTAAAGCTCACTTCGCTGGTCCCCAGCCAGGCTCCGATGGACGGGCCGAAGTTGTCCCCCCGCACCACCACCGCTGTTCCCACCGGCCCCGCCTCGGGGATTACCGAAGCGATCCCAGGGCCGCTGCCCCGGGACGGCCCGTTGCCGGGAGCCGCCAACAGCCCCCACGCCAGGGCGACCGCCCCCAGCACAGCCGCCGACAGACCGCGCTGAATTTGCCCCGATCGATGTTCTCTCTCTCTCATTTGTTCCCTCCCCCGGGATTTTTGCCACCTGACCGCCGGCCGCCCGGAGAGCCTGCCAGCGGTTCTCCGTGGGTCCCCTTCAGCCTCGTCGCCTCGTCAGGCCAGGGAACGCCGGCCGGCCAGAGCCGCGCCGCCCTCTCGACGATTCGCTCCGCCCTCCGGCTCGTCAAGCTCATTCCTCCCTCGATCCGCTTGACCGTGTCTCCGCTTCCGGTCAACAGCATCGAGGCGTAGGAGACCGAGATGTCGCGGGCGGCCGCAAAGGCGCGGATCAAGGCAATGATCTGTCGATCGACTTGCATCAGAACACATAAAATGCATGTTAATACATCGTATGTCAATTATAAATTCACATATTAATGAAATATATATGCAATATAGTGCATACTTTTCCTTCCGTCACACCCGCATGCCATGCGGGCGGAAAAGCCCCTTGACCGGATCCGAAGCGCCACGGGGGAATCCCTCCGGCGATCCGGCGTGGGCGCCCGAAGGCTCGAATCCAGGCTGGCCTGGATCCCCGGTCGCTACGGGAGCGCTTGAAGGACACAGGTCCTCAGTCAGCCCGTCACCCCTGCCGGTTCGGCGGCCGCGAGGCGCAAGATTGCCCAAGCTGACAGCCTTCACTGCGTCAGGGGCAAACCAGGGAAGAAGAGAATGGGAGCCATCTTGTCGGAGGGTGGCGAACTTCGGTTCAGGCTGCGCCAAAAAAGACCGAACTCCGCCGCCTGGTAGCGACGAAACTCATTGGTCCATCGGATTTCCTGCGTGTCCGTTCCTGGATGTCCTTTTTGTCAGCTTGTCGGTCCGAGGCACAGCCTCGCTACACCCTATTCCTTCCGTCTTCAAGCCAATGGGCAGCGATTTGGCGTGCGGCGGCAGATTAGGGCAGAGGCTGTTGCAGGGTGAGGCAGTGAATGGTCCCGAAACCCCAGGCCAGGTCCAGGCTGTGAATGCCCACCACGGAACGCTCCGGGAATAGCCAACTGAGCCGGGTTAGCGCCACGGAGTCGTTGGGGTCGTTGAAGGTGGGGACCAGGACCGTCCGGTTGGCGATGTAGAAGTTGGCATAGCTGGCGGGCAGGCGCTCCCCTCTGAAAAACAGGGGCCGCGGCATGGGAAGCTCAACCACCCGAAGAGGCCGGCCGGCCTGGTCGGTGGCCTCCGCCAGCCGCTTCCTGTTCGCCCGCAGGGCTTCGTAGTTGGCATCCCGCTGGTTGGATTCCACCGAGACCGCCAGGGTGGTCGGGTTTACGAAGCGGGCGATGTCGTCCACGTGGCCGTGGGTGTCGTCGCCGGCAATCCCTCGATCCAGCCAGATGACTTTGCCGACCCCGAGGTAGTGCCGAAGGATGTCTTCCATCTCCGCCCTGGAGACGCCCGGGTTGCGCGCCTGGACGGGGCTGAGCAGGCATTCCTCGGTGGTGACCAGGGTTCCCCGGCCGTTCACGTCAAAGCTGCCCCCCTCCAGGACGATCCTGCGCCCGCCGGGCTCCAATTTGGGCTGCCGGTATTCCAGGCCGAGCAGACGAGCGATTGCGCCGGGAACGGCATCGTCGCGCCGAAAATTGGAATACCTGGCCCAGCCGTTGAATTTCCAGTCCAGAATTCCCATCCCGCCCGGCCCGGAACCGCCTCCCCGGACGAAAATCGGACCACTGTCGCGCAGCCAGCAGCGGTTGGTGGCCACCCGGTGGAATTCAACGGCAGCCAAGTCCACCTCGGCCCGTGAAAGCAGCCGGCGGGCCCGCTGTTCCAGCCGCCCGTTCTCCACCAGGATCCTGACCGGTTCGTGACGGTGAAGGTGGCGCACCACCTCGCCGAAGACCCAGGGAATGGGCGCGAACTTCCCGGGCCAATCGGCCCGATAGTGCGGCCAGGCGATCCAGGTAGCCTCGTGAGGCTCCCATTCGGCCGGCATGCGGTAACCGTCGGGTGTCGAAATCAGGCCCATCGGGTTCAAGGGATCGGACCATTTCCGATTCAAAGCTGCCTCACGGTATATCCCTGCTTTTTCAAGAGTTCCACCACACTCTCGGTGCCCACCAAGTGGAGCGCTCCGACCACCACCAGGGTGGTTCCCGGCCGATTCAGCAGGGGCTCGATCCGAAGCACCCAGTTCTTGTTACGTTCGACAACCAGCCGTTGATACAGGCCCGGATAGTCCTCGAAGCTCTTCTCCATCAACTCCTCCAGAACCTTGACTTCCCCTTGGGACCAGGCTTGCACCAGTTGTTCCGTTTCTTCCTCCAGGAGATCCAGGTCTGCCAGCGTCTGCCGGAGGAATTCTTCCTGCAACCTGTCGGACATTCCGTCGAACAGGTCCAACTGAAACTCCATCGTTTCCAGAGCGCCGATTTCCTTTCCCGCCTGCTTGCCCTGGTCGAAGTAGTAGCGGTCGACGCCGTGCCTGGGATCGAATCCGAGTGCCTGCAGCTTGAATAGGGTGAGACTCAGACTGAGAGACCAGGGCTTGAGGTTGCTGAGCCGGTCAAAGGGCAGGCCCAGCGCTTCGGTTTTCTCGACCGCCAGCGCCAGGGTTTCCGAGGAGACCTTGTCCTTGAGCGTCTCTCCCTGGAGCAATGCCTTCCGGGCGAACAATTGCCGGCTTGCCGGCGACTCGGCTTCGTCCAGGTCCAATTCCAGCAGAATCGTCTGGGCTTGCTCAAAGGCCGCTTTCGCCGCCGGAGAAACAACATGGGTCCCGGGTTTCAGCAAATGCACGGTGCCCAGCAGAAACAAAGTACCCTTTTCGGAAGATACTTCCCACAAACAGCCCCTGGAGGTCTCCGTCGTTGCAGGAGACTCCTGGGCTGCTACCCCGTCGGCCCCCAGGATGAGGCTGAGAACGATCGCCAACAAAGCAAGGACAGCCTTCTTCGGCCTGGGTCCCCTGTTCCATTGAGAGAATGACATCGATCCCATTCCTTTCTGAGGGAGGTCCCTCTTTCACAATTCTGGAGCAGCGGCGGGCGCGGCGGCAGGCGCGAAGGCGGCAATCACCCTCCCAGCCCGTTTTCGGCGCCGGGTTCAAGCCGGAGGCGGACGATCGAGGAGGCGATTGACGATCGGCGCGTAACTGTCGATGCGGCGGTCTCGCAAAAAGGGCCATTGCCGCCGGACGGCTTCAATCCGACCCCAGTCGCATTCCGCCACCACCAGCTCCTCCTTCCCGGAGGCTTCCGTCAACACCATGCCGAACGGGTCGCAGACGAACGAACCGCCCCAGAATTCCAGGCCTTCGCCGCCCGGGGGGCATTCGAAGCCCACCCGGTTGGCCGATGCCACGAAGATCCCGTTGGCAATGGCGTGAGAGCGCTGCATGGTCTTCCAGGCCTCCTGCTGGGCGTCTCCGTATTGCTGTTTCTCCGAGGGGTGCCAGCCGATGGCGGTGGGATAGAAGAGAATCTGCGCCCCGCCCAGGGCGATCAGCCGTGCAGCCTCCGGGTACCACTGATCCCAGCACACCAGCACACCGATGCTGCCGTAGCGGGTCTCGAAGGTCGGGTAACCGCGGTCTCCGGGGGTAAAGTAGAACTTCTCGTAGTAGAGAGGGTCGTCGGGAATATGCATCTTGCGATAGCTTCCCAGCAAGGACCCGTCGGCATCCAGGACGACCGCGGTATTGTGGTAGACGCCGGCCGCCCTTCGCTCGAACAGTGGAATCACCATCGCCATTTCATGTCGCCGGGCCAGTGCCGACAAGGTTTCGGTGGTGGGACCCGGAATCGACTCGGCCAGGTCGAAGAAGGCCTCGTCTTCGGTTTGGCAGAAGTACTGCGACCGGAACAGCTCCTGCAGGCAAAGGATCTGAACTCCCTGTTCGGCCGCCCGGCCAATGCCCTCCCGGACCTTCTCCAGGTTGTCTTGAGGTTGCGGGCAGCTCGCCATCTGCAGCAGGCCCACCTTCACCTTGGAGGATGGATGTGTCATGGTCCTGCGGGCGCTTTCGTCTCCCCTGTCCTATAGCCGGCGACACTATATGGGGCCTGCCCTTGAATTTCAACGGCCGCCGCTTGTGGCTGCGAAGGCCGGCAACGGCGCCAACTCCCCGCTCAGGATTGACCCATTTGAAGACGATATTGGACCGCCCGGTGGGGAATGCAGTCTAAGCTTGTGATAATATGGCATTTGTCTGTTCAAGCCTTGCCAGGAGTCTATGATGGAGATATTGGGTGGACCGTTGTACGGGGTTGCCGGAGCCGGGGAATCTCACGGGCCGGCCATCACGACCATTGTGTTCGGCTGCCCTCCCGGGCTCAGGATTTCCCGCGAGAAGATTCAGCGCTACCTGGACCGCCGGCGACCGGGAAGCAGCAAGCACGGAACTCCCCGCCGGGAGCAGGACCGATTGATCGTTCTGTCGGGGTTGTACCAGGCGGATACCGATCGCCTGACGGCGGGCGCGCCGATCCGGGTCGGCGAGGCGGACCAGGCCCTTACGGTTCCCTCCTACGAGGAGGGCTACTGCAGCGGCGAGCCGGTGGCGGCCCTGGTGCTCTCCTCATCCAAGCGGCCGCAGGACTATGAGCAGTTCGCAGGACCCGAAGGGGAGGTTCGTCCCGGACACACCGACCTGGTCAAGCATCACCAGTCCCGAGGCTACGCGGACCCGAGAGGAGGGGGGCGCTCCAGCTACCGGTCCACCATCTCGGACGTGATCGCCGGCTCCATCGCCCGCATCTTTCTGCGGGAACATTTCCGGACGGTGATCCTGTCTTCCATCTGCCAGGTGGGACCCTTGAAGAGCACGCTGACCCTGGCCGACCGGCTGGAAGACATGCGGGAGCCAGACTCGACCCGGTGCCCCCCAGGCGCCCTGGAAAGCCTGGAAAAATCCCTGGAGGATTCCGAGATCCACACGCTGGACACGGCCTTCGCCCGGAGTGCCGCCGACGCCATCAGGGAAACCCGCAAGAAGGGAGATTCCCTGGGAGCATCGATCGAGGTGGCGGCCGTCAATCCGCCCCCGCTGGTCGGAGAGCCCCTCTACCAAAGCTTGAAGTTGCGACTGATGGGCTCTCTGGGAGGATTGCACGCGGTGCAGTCGTGCGAGATCGGCGCCGGCTCGGCGGCCGTCGAGCGAAGGGGGAGCGAAAACAACGACCCCATCCGGCGCTCAGGGTATCAAGGGAACCGCCACGGCGGACTGCTGGGTGGAGTCACTACCGGCAGTCCCTTGATCTGCCGGGTCGGGTTCAAGCCGACCTCCTCCATTCTGCTTCCCCAGCAGTCGGTCCGCAAGAACCTGGAAGAGATCGAGTTCAGGCTCAAGATGGGACGCCATGACCCTTGCGTGGGCATCCGCGCGGGCATCACGCTGGAGTCGCGCCTGGCCATCGAACTGATGAACGCCGTGCTCATGCACCAGTCGCAGCGGCTGGATTTGAAGGCCCACCAACTCTTTTGAACCCACCTGCCGGACCGTCCCGGGACACCTGCCGGTGAACCCCAAGGCGGCCCTGCCGGCCGCTTGACGCCCATGGAATCGGTGGTAGACTCAGGGCATGCAGGTCAAGATTGCACTTCTCCCCGGGGGTAAGCCTCAGCCATGAAATGGATATTCTACTTCGCCATTCTCCTGGCGGCCTTGATGTTTGTCCGGGGCGTGCTGCGGGCGTTCCTGGCGCCCATGCGGGGGCGCTCCAACTTTCAGAACCCCGGCCCCTCCCGCAGCCGCGGGTCGACGGTCAAGCAGGGAACCATGGAGAAGGACCCCGTCTGCGGCACTTACGTCGACACCGACTCCGCCCTGCGCAGCTCCTTCCGCGGAGAAACCTGGTACTTCTGCTCCTCGGAATGCCTCGAGAAGTTCAAGCAGAACGCTTGAAATACTCCGGACACCGATAAACGATCTCCCCTCCCACCACAGTTGCGGCCACGCGCCCTTTGAGGGCCGTTCCGTGGAAGGGGGAATTGCGGCTCTTGGACCGGGTCTGTCCGAGGTCGTAGACCCAATCGGCGTCCGGGTCGAACAGGGTCAGGTCGGCTGCGGCTCCTGCTTTCAGGTGGCCCAGCGGCTGGTTGATCAGTTGGGCGGGTTGGGTGCTCATGAGCTCCACCACGCGCGTGAGACTGATGAGGCCGGTATGGTAGAGGCGGGTGAGGACCAGGCCCAGGGCGGTCTCGAGACCGATGATTCCGAACGGCGCCTGGTCGAATTCCAGCATCTTTTCGTTGGGATTGTGCGGCGCGTGGTCGGTGACGATGCAATCGACCGTGCCGTCCACGATGGCTTCCAGCAACGCCTCGATATCGTCCTCGGTACGCAGGGGCGGACTCATCTTGGTGTTGGTGCCGTAGCCACGGCAGGCCGCGTCGCTCAGGGTGAAATGGTGGGGGCAGACTTCGCAGGTGACATGAATGCCCTTGCTTTTTCCCTGCCGCACCAGGTCGGCGGCGCCACGGGTGGAAAGATGGGCGATGTGGATGTGCGCTCCGGTCAATTCGGCCAGCATGATGTCCCGAGCCGCCATGGCGTCTTCGGCCGTGCGGCTCATGCCCTTCAGGCCCAGCACCGTGGACTGATACCCCTCGTTCATGCAGCCGCGGGCCGAGAGGTTGAGGTCTTCGCAGTGTTCGATGACGGGGATCTTGAAGGGCAGCGAGTACTCCAGCGCCCGGCGCATGAGCTGTCCGTCCATCACGCCCTTGCCGTCGTCACTGATGCCGATGGCTCCCGCGTTGACCATTTCCCCGATTTCCGCCAGGCGCTCCCCGGCGCTGCCCACGCTGATGGCGCCTATCGGGAACACCCGAGTCAAGGCCAGACGCTCAGCCTCCTTGAGGATGAAGCTGGTGACCGCGGGATTGTCGTTGACGGGATTGGTGTTGGGCATGCAGCAGATGGAGGTGAAGCCGCCGGCCGCCGCCGCCTCGGAACCGGATTGGATGGTTTCTTCGTCTTCCCTGCCAGGTTCCCTCAAGTGCACGTGAATATCGATCAGACCCGGGGAAACGACCAGTCCGGAGGCATCCAGAACCGGGGTCCCCGGAGCCTGCAGGCCAGGGGCGATGCGGCTGACGCTGCCGTCCTCCAGCAGGACATCGCCGATTTGGTCCAGATCCTGGGCCGGGTCGATGACTCTTCCGCCTTTAACCAGCAGGGATGCCACTCGTGATTCCTCCAGTCGTTCTCACCCCTCGGGGAGCCGCGGCGGTTGTTCCCTTCCTCCGATGACCAGGTAGAGAACGGCCATTCGAATGGCGACACCGCTGGCAACCTGTCCCAGGATCACCGAATAGGGTCCGTCGGCCACCTCCGACGCAATTTCCACGCCGCGATTGATGGGGCCGGGATGCATGATGATGGCGTCGGGCTTGGCCGCTGTCATGCGCCTGGCGGTGAGCCCGTAGTAACGGAAGTATTCCCGCACCGAGGGGAAGAAAGCCTCTCGCTGGCGCTCCATTTGAATGCGCAGCATCATCACCACGTCGGCCCCCTCCAGGGCTTCGTCCATCCGATCGGTCACGGCCAGCGATCCGTCTCCGGCGCCCATCCGCTCAAAGCCTACCGGAAGCAGGGTCGGCGGTCCGCAGACCGTCACCCGGGCGCCCATCTTCCCCAGCAACAGGCAATTGGACCGCGCCACCCGGCTGTGGGCGATGTCTCCGATGATGGCGACCCGCAGTCCCTGCAGGGCGGGCTTGTGGTCCAGAATGGTGAGCGCGTCCAGCAGCGCCTGAGTGGGATGCTCATGAGCTCCGTCACCGGCGTTGACGATGCAGGCCGTGCAGCTTCCGGCCAGTTGATGGGGGGCTCCGGCCGAAGAATGTCGAATCACGATGACGTCGGGAGCCATGGCCTCCAGGTTTCTGGCCGTATCCACCAGGGTCTCTCCCTTCACGATGCTGCTGGAGGAGGTGGAGATATTGATGGCGTCGGCACTGAGTCGCTTGGCCGCGATCTCGAAGGAGGTACGGGTCCGGGTAGAGGCCTCGAAGAAAAGATTGATGACGGTCTTTCCGCGAAGCGTGGGAACTTTCTTGATGGGACGGGTGGAGATTTCTCGAAGAGACTTGGCCGTCTCCAGGATCAACCGAATCTGATCCACCGACAGCGGCTCAATGCCCAGCAGGTGTTTGGCATTGAATGACACCGGGCCTCCCCGGGAGGTGGGTGGGGTGGACGCGCCGGACTTTGGGGCAATGGCTTCAGGACTCATGAAGCAGGTTCAACCAGTAGAACTCCCTCGCGACGATCGATCTCCCTAAGCCGGACCTCCACCATCTCCACCGCCTCGGTCTCGACCGTCTTGCCCACGTAGTGAGCCTGGATGGGCAGCTCTCGATGGCCCCGATCGATCAGGACGCAGAGCTGAATGGCCTTGGGCCGGCCGTAATCCACCAGGGCGTCCATGGCGGCCCGCACGGTGCGCCCGGTGAACAGAACATCGTCCACCAGAACCACGATCTTCCGGTTCAAGGGGAAGTCGATTTCGCTGCTCTGTACGATGGGCTGGGTGGCTACCGAGGAAAGGTCGTCCCGATAGAGGTTGATATCCAGATGACCGACCGGAACCTTGACGGCCTGCATTTCCCACAGAGCCCCGGCCAGCCGTTCCGCCAGCGGCACCCCGCGGCGGCGGATCCCGACCAGCGCCAATCCATGCTGACCCCGATTGTGGTCGAGAATCTGCCGCGCCAGCCGCCGAATGGTGCGCCCGATCTGATCGGAGCTCATAAGTTCTTCTTTTTCAATCAGTCCCATTAGAGTCATCATCATTTGGCCGGCTGCCGCTCCCCGCAAAACCGCTCGAATACTACCACAGCGGGCGCTGGCCCGTCACGTCGCCAAACAAACGCCAGCGCTTGATTGCTGGAAACCGGTTCAAAGTCACGCAGGGGTCAATGGTTTATTCACATCGATGCACAGGATGCACAGGATTTTTTCAGGAAACGGCCAGCTTCCAATGCCGCCAATCCGCAAATCCGCATCGGAGCAGGCCCACCCGGGAGCGCGGGCGTCCCGCCCGCATTCCTCTCCGCACAGCCTCCCGCATCTCCTCCACCCCGCTCGATCGGCAAACACGCCAC
>JAPPFQ010000092.1:1604-12137 GCA_028875135.1 Acidobacteriota bacterium | reverse complement strand
GAATAAGGGTATTCCTTGCGACGGCGGCTCTCGACCCCGGGAGGCAGGTCGAAATGCTTCTCCACCTGCGCCACCCCGTCCAGGATCCGCTCGGCGCCGGTCAGGATGAGCGCCGCTCCCACCCCCTCCAGCTTGACCCCCCGCACGGCCGCGGCCTGCATCAGGTGGTAGCCGTCCCGTTCCAGTCCGTCGATGCGCGGGTGAGGGTCGGTTCCCAGCAGGCAGACGGCCACCGAGTCGTCCCACTGGACGTTCAGCCACTCCCCGAAATGCTTGCGGTCGCGGACCGGGAGCTGGAGCAGGCACACCTCGTCGAGCGGGGTCGGCCGTTTCTGGCGATAGCCCGGTTTTCTGGCCGACTCGATCTTCTCCACGGCAAAGCTGAAGTAGTCCTCAGTGACCCGGGTTCTGAGGGTGATTTCATGATCCACCAGCTCGAATTCCAGCAACAGCCGGTCTCCTTCCCGGCGCACCGAACGGACCGGGAAGGTCCTGGACTTGGCGGGGTACCTGAGCTGCAGCTCGTTCTCGTAGGGACGGTACTGGGTTACCGAGAAAGCGGGCGTGGCGGTCCCGGGCGCCAGACATTCCTGGTCGGTCTCCTTGTGCCAGAGGCTTCGGGCCGTGCCGCCCGGACTGATGATGAGACGGGCTTGCCGGTTCTCCAGGACGATGTCGTCGGGCCCCGGAGTCACCGGCCTGCCGCTGGTCGAACCCCGCTTTCCGGTCTGTTCCAGCCCGCAAGCGGGGGTCAGCAGCCCGGCGGCTCCCGCCAGAGTTCCGGACTTCAGAAAGTCCCGCCGGCTCTGGCCGCCGGGAGCCCGACCTCGGCCGGGAGGTTGTTTGGCTTGTTTCTCCATAGTCTGTGCTCCTGATTGCCTACGCGCTCCCCGTTCGGTGGGTCTGCACAGAAACTTCAGGCAGCCAGGTTTAAAGCACCGGGCGGTGGGAATAGGCTACGGAGCAAGCGAAGCGCTATCAAGCGAACGGGTCGACAAGTTCCACCCCGCAGGCCTCGAAATGGCGCCGATCTCGCGTCGCAAGTTGAAGCCGATGAGTCAGTGCAGTTGCTGCAATCAGGCTGTCCTTGATCGGCATCGACCGGCCGGTGGCGCGAAGACGCGCCAGGAGTTCCGCCCAGCGCAAACCCGTTTCGGCATCCCACGGAACACAGTGAATGCGGGAGACGACCTCCTCGAACCAGCTCAATAGATGCCGCCGCCGGTGTCCGTCTGGAAGCAGAAGAATACCGTAGCGAATCTCTCCCAGAATCACTGGATCAATGACCAGGCGACGCTCGTTGTGTCGCAGCCAGGTGATCACATTCGGATCGGGCCTGGGCTTGGTAAGCTCGCATAGCACGTTAGCATCGACCAGCAGGGTCATGGCGAGAAATCAACTGAGTCGGTCGACTCCGATTCGATGGATACGAACCAGCCTTTCACGGGGCAAGCCAGGAGTGTATCCACCAGTCCCTGATTTTTTGGCGGTTCAGTGAGTACCAGGCGATACTCACCTTTATCCACCCGTTCAATTTCAAAGGCTTGGCCGGGTTGAATGTTGTCGTGCTTGCGCAATTCAACCGGTATGACGATCTGGCCTTTTGTTGAGATGACAGTTTTCATGTCAAGTAAGTTTACATCTTACCAAGGTATTTGTCGACCCTGGGAGACTCAGTAATTTTTTCGAAATCGGGTTGGTGAGGCGTACAAACGGCCATTTCCGCAACCACAAACCTTCCAAGCCCGCGGGAAACCCGAACTGGAGGTGGAATCCTTCAGGAAGCTGCCTTCGAGAGGTGCAGAACTGCCATTGAAAGGAGTATTATGGTGTCGCCGACATTACCCCTGAGGTTCGAAGGGAGGCATGACGATGGATGCTTGCAAGGTCTTTGACCCGGAACAGTTGCAGGAAGGCGGTGAATTTCTGAAGCAGCAGGGCTATGTGATTTTCGACCGGGTTTTCCGAGGGAAGGAACTGCAGCAGATCGTCACGGATTGTGACCGGCTTATGGCCCGGGAGCGCGAGTTTCACTTCGATCCGGGAGACGGCCCGGAATCTCCCCACGATGCTGAAATCGAAGCCTACCTGGCCAGAACCTACAAGGTAGACGCGGAAGAACTGGGTCGGGTCATGAAGAGGATCCGCCACACCAGGGCTCTCAATCACGATACTCCCTGGCCGGTGCCCGCGGAAGAGGTGAATCACAACTTTCTCCACATCCCCCTGCTCCTGGACGAAGGCCGCATGCAGCGCTGCTTCAACCTTCCCGCCAAGCTGATTGGCTGCGACCGCCTGTTCGACCATCCCATTCTGCGGCAGCTCATGGGTGAGCTGCTGGGGAAGGACTGCGTGCTGTCCGATATGGCCGCCACCCGCATCGGCCCCCATTCGGAGCCCTCCTACTGGCATGTCGATTCGCCGTTCACCATGGTCCCCGAGCCGCTTCCCACCATCCCCATGGCGATCGCCATCGGCTGGATGCTGGACGACTTCACCGTGGAGAACGGCGCCACCCGAGTGGTGGCCGAAACCCACCTCAGCGGGAAGAAGCCGCCCTGGACCTACGATTCGGTTGAAGGCGAGGTGGCCTTGACGGCCCCTGCCGGCAGCCTGGCGATCTGGTTCTCCCAGACCTGGCACCGGGCCGGCACCAACCTGACGGACGGTCCGCGGCGGGCCGTGCTGGGGAACTTCATTCGCGCCTGGATCAAGCCCTTCACCGACTATACCCGCAGCATCCCGGACGATATCGTGGATCGCTACCCGCCCCACGCCCGCTACCTGCTGGGCTGGTCGGCCTTCGGTCCGGCCCGCGGCTGACCACGCACGCCTTCCAAACGAAGCAAAGCCCTGGCGCGTTGCCGGTCGATCCGCGTGGAGGAGATGGGCCAGGCTGTACCGAGCCAAATGCGGGCGAGACGCCCGCGCTCCCGGGTGGGTCTCGCCCGCGACGTTTTCGCTGCAAGCAACCTCTCATCCACGGCCATTCCCTTGCACCAACCGATCAGGGCAGGTGCAGGCGTCGGGAAGCCGGGAGCCGATCGGCGATTCTTCGAATCCACGCCTTTGCGTGCCCGGCCGGCCTGGTAACGGAAGCGTCCCTCCGGCGTTTGCCGGACCTGGGCGCCACCATCCATTGAATCAGCCGGCTGTTCTTGAGACTCCGTCTTCCGAAACAAGCGACGGCCCCCGCCGACAGTAGGGTCTGGACCAGGGCTCCCAGTTGAACCGGGTCGAACCAGGATCGGATTCCGGCCAGCCGAAGCAGGCGCAGGCGCATGGCTGTCATGTGCCGGAACATCTGAGAGATGGACCTGGGGATATCCTCTTCGCGGTGGTACTCGAAGTAGGGAAAGTTCAGGGTAAAGGCGGACTGAACCTTGATGAAGTGCTCGGGTTCAGGCGGAGAGAGTTTCCTGGCTGCCCGGGAGATGAGCGGGTCGAACCGACGCAACTGCCGAATCATCCCCGCGGGGCCTCCGAAACGGGCAGCCAACCGGGCTCCCACCGAGTCGGTGTAATAGTCGTTCAGAATGAGCGGGATGGCCAGGTGGAACATGGTGGAGATGCTCAGGTTCATGCGCAGGTGGCACTGGAAGCCGTCCTCCATGGCTTCATAGAGGGTTCCCACCATCTGGCTGGAAGTGCCGTGGACCCCGGCGTAGGCGCGGTCCAGGTCCTCCACGTAGACTTCCGACAGCTTTCCTTCCAGGTCCCGGCGGACCATGGCTCCCACCTGCTGAATGGACAGGGAGGCCAGGGCCAGCCCGGTGCTGTAGAGAGGGTCCACCGTATCGGCGGCATCCCCGATCAGGAACCAGCCCTGGGAGGAATAGCGCCGCTTGGTCCGGTACATGTAGTTGCGGTAGACGTTGGTGTCGACGATCTCGCCGCTCTTGACGAAATCGCCGACCAGGGGGTGCTCGCCCGCCATCCAGTCCATAAACTCCCGGGTGGTGGTGACCTCCCCGGGAAAGAGATCGGGGCGGTAGGTGAGGCCGATGCTGATCATCCTGCGAGAGTCTTCGCTGCGCACCGGAATCAACCAGACCCAGTTGCCTTTCCCGAAGAAGTGGTGGGTGCAGTAGTAGGAGTCGTAGGCCCGGTTTACCTTCTTGAAGGCGTGGATTCGATCCAGGATGGAGGGGTCGAAGTCCACCAGGCGAAACCAGAAGGCGCTCCGTTGATGGGGAGCCCGGTTTTGCAGTCCCAACTGGCGCGCCAGCAGCCGCCGGCGCCCGGTGGCGTCCACCAGCCAGCTGGCCTCCAGCGACTCCTCCCTCCCATCGGCCCGCTGCACCGTGACCCGGTGGGGCGCGCCGTTTCCCAGGCTCACCCCCGCGACCTTGCCCTCGATGCAGCGCACGCCCTTCTGCCGGTTGAGGCGGCGCAGCTCGGCGTCGAAGCTGAACCGGTTGATCAGAAAGGACGGGAAGGGAGGGTTGGATGGAGCTTCGTCGACGATGTAGCCGGGGTCCCTGGGGCGGGAGGGATCCAGCTTGTAGTAGTAGGTGAGACCGTACTTGGGCAGGTGCTGTTCAATGAGGGTGCGGCTGAGGCCGAGGTCCTGGAGGAAGTGGGTGCTGAGCTCCACCAGGGACTCGCCCACGATGGGCAGTTCCTGATCGGAACGGCCCACCACCGTCACCCGCACCGATGGGAAATAGCGCCGGAAGTAGGCCGCCGCGAAGTTGCCGACGACACCACTCCCCATGACCAGGAGATCGTGCATGACTCAGCACAGTCGAACAATGTACACGGGTCAAAGCAGGATTTCGTCGATGACGCGTCCGCCGATATCGGAAAGCCGCTTGAAGCGTCCCGCATGGAGGAAGGTCAACTGGTGCTGGTCGAGTCCCATGAGGCGAAGCAGGGTGGCGTGCACGTCACGCACCGGCAGAGATTCTCCGGCGCTGCGGAGCGCGAATTCGTCGGTCTGTCCGAAGGTGGCTCCGGGGCGAACGTCTCCGCCGGCCATCCACATGACCAGCCCGAAGCGATTGTGGTCCCGGCCGGGTTTGTCGGAAACCACGTTGGAATCGAAAGGCGTCCTTCCCATCTCCGAGGCCCACACCACCAGGGTCTCTTCCAGCATTCCCCGGGATTTCAGGTCCTTCAGCAGGCCGGCAATGGGCTGATCGACTTCATGACACAAGACCGGCAGGCGGCCGGCCAGGTCCCCGTGCTGGTCCCAGGGTTTGCCCTTGCCGTGCAGCAGCTTGACGAATCGAACCCCCCGCTCCACCATGCGGCGGGCCATCAGGCACTGGCGGCCGAAGGTGCCCGCAACCGGGTCGTCGAGCCCGTAGAGCTTCCGGGTGGCTTCCGACTCCCCGGAGATATCGATCAATTCCGGCGCCGCGCTCTGCATCTGGAAGGCCATCTCGTAGGCGGCGATTCGCGCCTCCAGGTCCCCGGTGTGGGTGCGCCGGCCGGCGTGCCTCCGGTTCAGCCATTTGAGCAGGTCGAGCTCGCTGCGGCGGCCGCCCGGTGAGGTCCCGGCCGGCGGGTGCAGATCGGCGATGGGATTGGAGCCCGGTCGGAAGAGCGTGCCCTGGTGGACGGCGGGCAGAAACCCGTGGCTCCACTGGGACGCGCCGCCCACCGCGGGAGCTCCCTGACCCAGCACGATAAATCCGGGCAGATTCCGGTTTTCGCTCCCCAGGCCATAGGTCATCCAGGCCCCGATGGCCGCTCCGCCGGGAAGGATCTGTCCCGTCAGGGAATGATAGACGGCCGGAGCGTGATTGCTGCTGTCGACGGTGACACCGTGGAGAAAGGCCATGTCGTCGACACAGGTCGACAGGTGGGGCAGCAGTTCCGACATCCAGCGGCCCGACTGGCCGTGTCGGGCGAAGCTGAAGGGGGAAGGAATGATGCGGTTGTGGGCGGACCCGAGGCTGGCCACGTCCAGGTCGGTCCCGCGGACCGAGGGCATCTGCTGCCCGGCATACTTGTCGAGGACCGGCCGGTACTCGAAGGTGTCCATCTGGCTCACTCCACCTTCCATGAAGAGAAAGATGCAGCGCTTGGCCCTGGACGGCAAGTGAGCCGGCTTGGGCAACAGCGGATTCTCGGCCGAACCGGCCGAGGCGCCGGCATCGCCTGCCAGCAGATCCATCAGGGCCAGGCTGCCGAGGCCCAGGTAGGAGTTCTTCAGAAACTCTCTGCGGGAGGGTAGAGGGCTCATAGTGGAATCCCTGTGCGGGTGCCTTTGGACCGGATTTTGTGGACGCTATTTTACCTTAACCTTAGTCCATGAACAAAAACTCGTTGGAATTTAGGATGACTCGGCAAATGCCTTCCAGAGACCCCTGAAACTCCACGAACTGCTGCTGCTCGGCCTGGTCGGGCGGGCGGTTCAACGCGATCTCGAACAGTCGGACCACCCGATCCTGCCGCCGGCCCCCGGCTTCTCTTGCCACGCGGGTGGCCAGGTGAGCGGCTTCCTCGTTCACCAGCCGGCCGTTCATCATCGAAAGGGCTTGCAGAGGGGTGGTGGTGACGCTGCGGCGTTCACAGGACTCGTTGAAGACCGGAGCATCGAACGAGGACATCATGGGCAGCGGGAGCGACCGCCTCTGAAAGATGTAGACCGAGCGCCGCCGGGCGTCGCGTTCCCGTTCGTTGGGCTCCCACATGGACCCGCCGGCCCGCGCGGGGCGGCTCAGGTCCTTCATGTCGTCGGGCAGAGGTGGAAAGACGCTGGGCCCTCTTCGCTCCAGGTTCAAGCGGCCGCTGGCGGAAAGAATGCTGTCCCGGATGGCCTCCGCCTCGAGCCGGCGGCGGTTGAAGCGCCACAACAGGCGGTTCTCCGGGTCCCGGGAGGGCTGCCCGACCCCGGGATTGTCGGCCGACTGGCGGTAGGTGCTGCTGGTCACCATGAGCCGATGCATGGCCTTCACGCTCCAGCCTTCTTCCACGAACCGCACTGCCAGCCAATCCAGCAGCTCGGGGTGGGTGGGGCGGTCGCCGTTCTTCCCGAAGTCACTGGAAGTTTCCACGATGCCGCGTCCGAAGCGCTGCTGCCAGATGCGGTTGACCATCACCCGGGCGGTGAGCGGATTCCGGGGACTGGCGATCCACTTGGCCAGCGTCATCCGACGTCCCCGGGTCGGATACTGGCGGTAGCGGTCCTTTTCCAGCACGGCCGCGGTGTCGCTGCCGGTGACGGCGCTGGGGAAGCCGGGCTCGACCGCCTCTCCGGGTTGCCGGTAATCCCCGCCCTTCAGCACGCGGGTTGCCGGGATTCCGGGTCCCAGAGGAGGCCCGATGACGTTGGTGACCGTCAGGGCCAGCGGCCTCCAGCGCAACAGCCGGCGCCGCAGGACCTCCATGGTGTCGGATAGTTCGAGATGCCGCTGCTTCTCTTCCCGAGTAAAGTACCTGGAGGGTCGATTCACCCGGCGGGCTTCAGCCCGGACATCCGCCAGGGTCAGCGCCCGGAAGCGTCCCGGCGGATCGGTGGCCCCGGCGGCATAAGCCGCGGTGAGCTTCTCGAGCAGCCGTTCTTCATAGCCGGCCAGGGCGCGGTGGTCCGCCTGCTCCAGCGTGCGTCCGGCTTTCTCCTTCAAGCGTTCGTATTCCGCCCTTTCCTCGGCCGAAAAGACCTTCTGTTCCTTCCGTGCCAATTCGAGCTCCAGGTCGGCGGCGGTGAGCTTGTCCGAGGCTCCCTCCGACATCTTCTTTGAGATCAGCTTGTCCAGCAGCGCCATTTCGAGCGCCGCCAACTCCTGCTTTTCCGCTCCGTTTTCGAGGCGTTCCCGGTACTGTTTGATCTTGGATTCGGCCAGGGTTCTGAAATGAGGGTCCTGGTAGGGGACGACGAACTCTTCGGGCGAAATGCCGGAGGTATTGGGGGGCAGGGGCACCCGGACGGCGTTGAAGAAAGCCTGGAAGCGAAAGTAGTCCCTGGCGGGAATGGGATCGTACTTGTGGTCGTGGCAGCGGGCGCAGCCTAGAGTCAACCCCAGGAAGATGGACCCGGTGGCCGTGGTGACTTCATCCAGGAAGTCCTGCCTCAACTGTTCGGACGCCAGGTTGCCGAGATCCCAGGGGGCCAGCCGCAGGAAACCGGCGGGAATGTGTCCCTGAATTTCCGGCTTGTACCAGGCCTTGCGGCTGTGCTCGTCGCCGCCCGCCAGTTGAAGCGTGACGAACCGGTCGTAGGGCAGATCGGAATTGAAGGCCTCGATCACCCAATCCCGATAGCGCCAGGCGTTCCCGATGAGAATGTCGCCCTCCATGCCGTCCGACTCTCCGTAGCGGACCAGGTCCAGCCAGTGGCGGCCCCAACGCTCTCCATACCGGGCGTCGGCCAACAGGGTGTCCACCAGTTTCTCGTAGGCGTTGGGCGACGGATCATCGAGAAAGCGTCGCATCTCCTCGGGCGAGGGCGGCATCCCGACCAGGTCCAGGTAGAGGCGCCGCGCCAGCGTCCGCCTGGAGGCGGGGGGTGCGGGAGACGACCCGTTCTCCTGCTCCAGCCTGCTCAGGATGAAACGGTCGATAGGATTGCGTACCCAGCCGGACTTCTCGACTTCGGGAGGAACGGTCTTGACCGGTTGCTGGAAAGGCCAGAGCCAAGGCTCGGATTCAACTGCCGCCGTCGGCTGCAGGCTGCCAATCCAGTTTTCAATCCGGGCGATCTCGCTCTCCGTCAAGACTCCGCCCAGAGGCATCCGGGGATGGATCTGTCCCTTGAGGAGGCGGACGAGCGGGCTTGCCTCCGCATCGCCCTCCAGCACCGCCTTCCCGTGCTTGTTCCCGCCGGAGATTACCGAATGCAGGCTCGCCACCGAAAAACCGCTGGTCCGTTCTCCCTCCGAGTGACAGGCGTTGCATCGGGCCAGCAACAGGGGTTTGATCTCTTCTTCGAAGATCGGGTCGGCGGGTTCAGCGGTGGCGAGGCAGGGAACCAGGATGGCCTGCAAGAGCAGGACGGTCACGCGGTGAGAAATGCGGGTTACAGCCATGGACGACTCCGTCATTCGCAGCCATGGTAATTATATCGAAGAAAAAACCTTACAAGTCGACAAAGCTGCGGGTCAAGCGGAAGGCGCTGGAGCGGTCCTTTCGATTGGCGGTCGGTTGAGTTTGCAAGCGGGCTGCTTTTGGACGTCATTGTGAACGGAACCCCGGAGTTGTACTAGGATAGCCTGGCAACCCAAGGCCGGAGCCTTCAATGGATGACCACACGACCACCTCCCGGCGACCCATCCCCCCGCTCAAGACGGCGTTCGCGGCCTTGATACTCTGTGCGCTGCAAGTAGTTTCCAATCCGGCGCTCCTGGCCCGTGATTTTCATCTCCGCTCGCCCAACGGCCAGGTCACCGTCAGGGTCGGTCTGAAGGAACTGCGGACCCCCTATCCCAGGGGTGTCCGTCCCTACTATCGCATCAGCTTCAATGGGGCGACGGTGGTGAGGGATTCCTGGCTGGGGCTGGATCTCAAGGGCGGGCCTCCGCTTGCGCGGGATTTCGTCCTGCTGGACTGGGAGGCTTCGTCCGGGGACGAGCGCTACCGTCTCCCCTACGGAACCCGGGAGGAGCTGCGGAACGCTTTCCGCCAGGGGGTCCTTCGCCTTCGGGAGAGCACGCCTTCCGGCCGCCGTCTGGACCTGGTCTTTCGCGCCTACGACGAGGGAGCCGCCTTTCGCTACCGTGTTCCGTCTCAACCCGGCCTGTCGGATGTGGACCTGGTCGAAGAAAACTCCACCTTCTTTTTCCCGGAGGGCTGCCGCGCCTGGGTGCTGCAACTGCGGGGCTTCGCCACCAACTACGAGTCGGAGTTCAATCCCCAACCACTGTGGCGCCTGCAGCCCGGCGCCATCGTCGGCCTGCCGCTGCTGTTGCAGACCCTCGCAGGTTCCTGGCTGGCCCTCGCCGAGGCCAACATCACCGACTACGCCGGCATGTACCTGACCCCCGTTCCGGGCATTCCGGAAACGCTGGAAAGCCGCCTCTCTCCCCATCCGCGCCGTCCGGGAGTGAAGGTCCGGACGGCAGCGCCCCTGCAGTCGCCCTGGCGCGTCTTCCTCCTGGGCAGGACCCCGGGGAAACTGATCGAGAACAACGGGCTGCTGCTGCACCTCAACGAGCCGACCCGGATAGCCGATACCTCCTGGATCCGTCCCGGTAAGGCCGCCTGGCACTGGTGGAACGGCACCAGCGCCAAAGGGGTCGGATTCGAGCCCGGAATGAATACGGCGACCATGAAGCACTACCTGGACTTCGCCGCCGACCACAGCCTGGAGTACCTCCAGATCGATGCCGGCTGGCATCAGGGCACGGAAGAAGAGGGGGACATCACCCGAAGCCAGTCCGAGCTCGATCTCCCCTCCTTGATCGGGTACGGGCGGAAGCGGGGGGTCGGCATCCTGCTGTGGCTGCACTGGAAGAGAGCCCGGGCGCAGATGGAAGAGGCCTTCAAGCTGTATGAGGACTGGGGGATCGCCGGCGTCAAGATCGACTTCATGGACCGCGACGACCAGGAGATGGTCGGCTTCTACCACCAGGCGGCCCGCCGCGC
>JAPPFQ010000092.1:0-1594 GCA_028875135.1 Acidobacteriota bacterium | reverse complement strand
GCCAACCACCGATTACTGGTCAACTTCCATGGCGCCTACAAGCCGGACGGCCTGCGCCGCACCTGGCCCAACATCATTACCCGCGAAGCCGTTCTGGGCCTGGAGTGGAACCGGTTGGGCACCCGCTGCAACCCCACCCACGACCTGACCCTGCCCTTCACCCGGATGCTGGCCGGGCCCATGGACTACACGCCCGGAGCCTTTCGCACCGTGCACCGAAAAGACTTCGAGCCCCGGTCGCGGGAACCCCTGGCTCAGGGGACCCGCGCTCATCAACTGGCCATGTACGTGGTCTACGAGAGTCCCCTGCAGATGCTGGTGGACTATCCCGCTGCCTATCGAGGGCAGCCGGGAATCGAGTTCCTGGGCAGGGTGCCCACCTCCTGGGAGGAGACCAGGGTCCTGCAGGGCCGGGTGGGAGAGTTCATCACCGTGGCCCGCAGGAGCGGAGCGGAATGGTACGTGGGCAGCATGACCAACTGGGACGAGCGGGAGCTGAACATTCCCCTTCGGTTCCTGGGTCCGGGACGTTTCCGGGCCGAGGTCTATTCTGATGTCGAAGGGGATCCGACCGGCGTCCGCCGGCAACAACTGCGAGTCCGCTCCACCGACGTAGTGACGGCCCGGCTGGCGCCGGGCGGGGGCCACGCCATGCGGATCTATCCGGAGAAGCCTTGACCCACCCCGCCGGCGCTCCTGTGCAAGCCGAACCGAGAGGCGAAGGCTGATGCGTTGGGGTGTGGCGGGCAACCAGGCGCGGGAATCGCTGTTTCATAATTAACATCGATGCACAGGATGCACAGGATTACAGGACGCCGGACTGGCAAGGGCAATCCCGTGTGTCCTGGCCATCGATGGGAATAATCCCTGTAACTCACGAGGCCGGGGAAAGCGCCATCCACCGGCTCGAACGCGGGCTCCGCGTTGGTTTCGCCGACTCGCTCTCACGGGGGGAGTGATTTTCTTCGTGATGCTTGGGGGTACCATTGGCGGCTTCGGTTGGATCGCCTGGGCTTGGGGGAATGCCTTTCCACAGTGCGCCATGGACTTGTCGTGCACCCGGAAAGGCACTATATTCTTCAAGGCAAGCGCCCGTAGCTCAGCTGGATAGAGCACCTGCCTTCTAAGCAGGGGGTCGCAGGTTCGAATCCTGCCGGGCGTACCAATATCTGAAGCACCACCCTCACTTCCTGCACTCGTCTCAAAAGCACAATCCGCCGGTGTGAAAAGCGTGCCGGGGCTCAGGCGTCATTAGTTTCTCGACGTCTCTCTTCCTCCTCCTTCCGCAGCTCCCGGCGCAGGATCTTTCCGGAGGTCGTCATGGGGAAGGATTCGACGAAAGAGATCTCTCTCGGGTATTCGTGGGAACCCAGGCGGGTCTTGACGAATTCCTGGATGGATAGCCGGAGTTCCGGGGTCGGCCGGCAGTGGGGCTTGGGTTTGACGAAGGCCTTGACGATGGCGCCGCGTATCGCATGGG
Organism: Acidobacteriota bacterium; assembly: GCA_028875135.1. Lineage (GTDB taxonomy): Bacteria > Acidobacteriota > Terriglobia > Versatilivoradales > Versatilivoraceae > Versatilivorator. The sequence continues at coordinate 114 of JAPPFQ010000092.1, read as the reverse complement.
GCACGCCGACGACGGCCGCCATGGATACGTCCGGGTGCTTGAGGATCGACTCCTCGACTTCCGCCGGGCCGATCCGATAACCGCTGCTGGTGATGAGATCGTCGCTGCGTCCCA
>JAPPFQ010000372.1 GCA_028875135.1 Acidobacteriota bacterium | reverse complement strand
CCGTTGACCAGGTCCACCGCTTCCACCAGGTTGTTCAGACCGAAGACCGACAGGCCGGCGACCACCGCGGCTTCCCGGGCGTTCTCCGCGGGCAGAACCAGGTGGCGAATCCCTTTCTGCCGGGCGGCCACGGCAATGGGTAGAGCTCCCCGGACCGGACGCAATCCTCCATCCAGGGAGAGTTCCCCCAGAAACAACCAGTCGCCGAGGTCCTGGCTCTGCAGCGTTCCCACCGTTCCCAGGATGCCCATGGCCATGGGAAGGTCGAAGGCCGCACCTTCCTTCCTGACGCCGGCCGGCGCCAGGTTCACGGTAATGTTCCTGAAGGGGAAATCCAGTCCGCAGTTCTTGACGGCCGAGCGGATCCGCTCCTTGCTCTCCTTGACTGCCGCATCCGGCAGTCCTACCGTCAGGAAGTTGGCCTTTCCGGGGGAAACATCCACCTCCACCTCGACCACGTAGGCATCGATTCCGAATACGGCTGCACTCAGCGTCTTGAACAGCATCCTCACCTCCGGCGAGCACCGGCGGCAGCGGGCCACCGGCCGGCGCGGGGGCACAGCTTTGCGCGATTCGACGCTATGGCGATGCGTGCGCGGGAAGGCTGCGGCCCGACTTGAATTGTGAGGGAGATCGGAAGGAGGGAGAGTCAACGGATCGGCGCCCAACCGGCGGCCGTCCGCTGAACTTCCGGATTATAGGCGATGAACCGAGGCCGGGCAACGCTTGGCGTTCAATGCTATACTCCGAAAGACAACTTCGGACAAGGAACGGCACACCCATGACTCAAGCATCCCTCAAGATTGGGCTCTTGTTTCTGCTCACTCTCGCGCTCGCGGCGGGCCTGACCGGGACCGCTCAAGCCAAGCCGCCTCTGACGGCGGAGCAGGTCATCACCATCGTGACCGCTTCCAAGTTCGGAATCACGGTGGAGCGGGCCGTGGAAATGATTCGCGAACGCGGGATCGGTTTCACGGTCACCGACGCCTTTCTGAAGCAGTTGGAAGCCCAGGAGGCCGACGCGGCCATTGTGACTGTCGTGAAAGAGCTGGGAGGAAATCGCAGGACGACCGTCCAGCCCACCGCGGCTCCCGGCATCCTCCCTGCTGAACCCGAGGGCCCAGAGAAGGCGCCTCCGCCGCCGCCGCCGCCGCCCGATGTGGATCTCCTGCCGCTCGGGACCGTGCCCACGGCCGAGAACTGGACGCAGTTCCTGGAGTCGGTCAGAAACCGGGTGCTGAGATACGCTCACTCCCTGCCGGATTTCGTCTGCAACCAGGGAACCCGGTCCTACCAGGCTTTCGGCCGGAGAGGCTGGACCCAGCGGGAAATCTACGAGGTCGAGGTGAGCTACTTCGACCAGTCACCCCACTACAGGCAGATCAGCAAATACCCTCTCTTCCGTGACGTAGGGGAATTCGGGCCCGTATTGACCGGAGTCTTCGCGCCACGGTCCCAGGCAACCTTCAAGTTGCAAGGCCTGGAGAAAAAGCATGGACGAAGCACGGCCAGGGTGTCCTTCCAGGTGCCCCGGGAAACCTCCCTGCGTCCCATACAAGTCAAGGACGAGGGGATGGTTCCCTTCGGCTATCGCGGGCGTTTCTGGGTGGATCTGGAAACCCAGTTGTTGGTGCGTCTGGAGTCTAGATCCACCGACATGCCGCGCAGAGCCCCCATCACCGATGAGGAAATGGTGCTCCGCTACAAGGAAGTGATGCTGGTGGACAAGCTGGTCTGGCTGCCGGCCGAGCTGCACGTCATCGTCAAGACCGATGCCATGGGCGACGGTGGGCTGAGTTCCGGCGTTCTGAATGCCGGCGGGACTCCCAATTTCCAAACCGGCGACAAGACCTCCCTCCGCTGGGTCAGCTTCTACAGGAACTATCGCCCCTTCGAACCGGAATAAACCCCCTCAAAAAACGAAACGAATCCCCAACCGAGCCGAGATCGGATCCAGGAATCGATCATGCTGCAGGAAGCGCGGGTCCCGGGTCGCGCCCTGAGAGGCCGCGATCGCCTGGTAGTCGTAGCCGTCCAGGACCTGCGAGACGGGGTCGCCCGGTTGCCACAAGGGAAGCGACTGGCGATAGAGGCTTCGAAAGGTCCTCAATGGCGTCCCTTGATTGAAGAGGTTGATGACGTTGAGGTTGATCTCCACCGACCGGGTTTCGTCCGAGAAGGGGTGAAAACGCTGGACCAGCGAGAGGTCCGTCTGAGACCAGGCCGGATTTCTGCCGTCGCCGCCTCGGTTGTCCACCAAGACGTCCACGTGTTCCAGGTCGACTGTCCGGCTGATCGGCGTTCCGCTCATGGCTCGGAAGAAGCCCCCGACTTCCATGTCCCACGGCGTGACATAGGTCCAACGGACCTTGAGCTGATGGGTCCTGTCGGTGCCCAACGGCCCGTCGATCAGGTTGCCCTTGGAGTCGTAGTTGAGAAACCAGAGATCGAAATCGCGGTTGGCATTGGGAGTGAGGCGTCCATTCTCGTCTGAGCTACCCAGGCCGGAATAGAGGCCGCGAAGCCTGGAGTTCACGTAGGTGGCATCCGCGAGCCAATTGTCTCGAAAGGACTTGCGCCAACGAAACTCGAAAGCGTTGTAGGTCCTCTTCGGTCTGGGCGTGGCCGGAAGGCCGGCTTCGACAAACCGGTCGACCGAGAGGCCTCGTCCCGGGTTGGTGATGTAGTAGGCTTCGCCGGACGGGGTCTGGCGGCCGACGTCCTCGATCGCCTGGTCAAGGTTTTTGCGCGTGTAACGGAACGAAACCACGTGGTCCGGGGCGGCTTCGTACTCGAATCCGGCCACGGTCCCGGTCATTCGCATGGGTTTGAGATCCGGGTCCAGATCCTCGAACGAGGGGATACGCCAGTTCCTGGTCTCGACGTAGGTTCCCGGATAGTTTCCCTGGCCCGACAGACCGCCGATGCGGGTCCAATCGAGAGTGCTGTCGTCCATCAGGTAGTAGTGGCTCAACCACTTGAACCCACCGAACAACCCCTGAGCCATGGCAAGTTTCATGGCGTCGTAAAACCATCCCCAACTGCCGAAAAGCTTCAGCCTGGCGTCGCCCAGAACGTCATAGGCCAGGCCGGCCCGAGGCGCGACCTTGTCTGCGAAGTTCCACCGGAACGCCGCTCCGGAAAATTCCGGAAGATCGCTGAAGGACGGAATCTCCTCGCGCTCTAAGCGCAGCCCGAGGTTCAGGGTGAGCGCACCGCCTATCGTCCAGGCGTCCTGAACGAAGAGGGCATGCCGGTGGGTGCCGGCGTTGGCCACCACGCCGAACGGCGTCCGCAACTCGTAGTAGCCGCAGGGATCATAGACATCGCCGTTGGGTCCGGTGCAGGTGCTGGTACGAACTGTCCCATCCACCATGTTGTAGGGTCGGGTGTAGTGGTAGAGAAGGTAGTCGAACTTGTAGGCATCGTTGACATCGTGCGCCAGCCCGTTGAACTGCCAGCCGAAACGCAGGTTGTGTTGGCCGGCCCCACGGGCCAGATAGCTGCCGCTCACGGAAACCGTGCTCTTTTTCTGAAAATCCTGAGACGTGTTGAAACTTGCGGCATGTCCGATGGTGGAAAACCCGCGGGGGCGGTACAAGGCGTCGTCCGGCGCATATCCGATCAGTCCGGGCGACTCGGGGAACCGATGACGCACCTGTTCCGGGCCAAGCAGTTGTTCCGTCTGGATGGCATTCAATCCCCATCGGGCGTCCACCGCCAGGAACGGGTTGAAGGTGATCAAGGCGGCTCCCGTGAGAGTGTAGCCGGGGTATTCGAATCCTTCCTCTGCCCATGCGAAATCCGGGTTTGAAGTCCCGTCTAGATGCGGCAGCCCTCCCTTCCAATGCATCCGGTCCGCCACCGCCGATGCCATCAACCTGACATTCTCGGCCGGTTGGAAGTCGATCTTGACCGGAATGCTGCGCAACCGGTTCTTGCGTTGAAATCGCCCGGCTGCTCCCGAGGTAAACGTGACCGAGCGCGTCCGGTTCCCGACTTCCGACAGGAAGCCTCCGAAGAACCAGGCCCGGTCTCGCCATAGAGGGCCACCCAGAGTGAAGCCGAATTCCTGCGTCAGGTCGCCGTCTTCCGGATCGAAGACATACTGGGACACGTCGACCGACTGAGTGGGATCGAGTCTCAGGCGCTTCCTCGGCCCGCCTGTCAGTGTGCTTCCGCTTCCGTACCACAGCAGGCTGCCGTGAAATTCGTCGGAGCCGCTCCGGGTTCGGGCGCTGAGAACGCCCCCCATGGCGCCGCCGAATTCCGCTTCGTATCCTGCGGTCTTCAACTGGAATTCCTCCACGGTTTCGACACGCAGGTTCTGGTTGTTCAGCCCGTTGTACATGCTGGTGGTATCGACACCGTCCACGTAAAAGACATTCTCTGCGCCGGAGGACCCGTCGACCGATATTCCCTGGACACTCTGTCCTCTATAGGTCACGTTTCCCGAGAGGGCCTCGATATTGACGCTTGGAGCGAAGCGGGAGTAATCGGTGAAATCCCGACGGCCGGCGGCGTTGGTCAGACCTTCACCCGTGTAAACCGAGGCTGCTTCGCTCTTGAAGGTATCGATGGCGGCCCCGCCCGCCTCGACGACGATGGTGCTTTCGACGCGCCCTACCTCCAGAGGCATTTCGACGGAGAAACTCCTCCCGACCTGGACAACGACGTCTCCCTTCACCGCGGTCCGGAACCCCGGGCAACGGGCGGTCAGGGTGTAGATCCCGGGCGGCAGGCTGTTATTGAAAACCAGTCCCTGACTATCCGAGACGCCGTAGACCGGCCGAATCAGCGCCGAACCCCGGAACTCGACTTCGGCTCCGGGAACGAGGCCACCGCTCGGGTCGATGAGGACGACCCGGAGTCCCCCGAGCTGCTGCTGCCCAACCAGGGAAACAGGCATGGCGGCCAGGCAGACCACCATGCCGGCGACGATCCAATTTCTGTGGGACATGAAGCCTCTGCGGTCCATCGACCTAGGCGAAACAGGACCGGACGACCTGAACGGCCTCTTCCACGTCTTGGCGGGAAATATCCAGGTGGGTGACGGCACGCAAGCGGTGCGGACCGGGCTGGCTCACTCGCACCCCCTGCTCCAGCATCCGGCCGAGCACTGCCGACGCCGGCTCGGACACGTCGAAGAACACGAGGTTGGTTTCGACCTCGGCGGGATCCAGGGTAACCCCCGGAATCTCCGCCAGGCCCTCGGCCAGGACCTTGGCGTTGGCGTGGTCTTCCGCCAACCGCTCGATGTGGTGCTCCAGGGCGTAGAGCGCCCCGGCGGCGATGATCCCGGCCTGCCGCATGGCCCCGCCCAGGCGCTGCTTCCACACCCAGGCTTCCTCGATCAGTTCCCGGCTGCCCGCCAGCACGGCTCCCACCGGCGCTCCCAGTCCCTTGCTGAAATCTACCCAGACGGAATCGAACGGGGCCGCAAAGTCCCGGGCCGGCGTCCCGGTAGCCACCACGGCGTTGAACAGCCGAGCCCCGTCCATGTGAAGAATCAGGCCATGCTCGCGGGCGACCGCAGCCACCTCTTCAATGGCCTGGAGGGGCCAGGGAGTCCCACCCCCGGAATTGGAGGTCTGCTCGATGGAAACCACCCGCGTGCATGGGGCATAGCGGTTCAACGGCCGGACGGCCGCCCTGACCTGTTCGGCGCTGAAGACTCCCCGTCGAGCCTCCAGGCCGGTCGGGATGGCGCTGGAGAGGGCCGCCAGTCCTCCCGCTTCGGAGATCAGGGGATGGGCTGTGCGGTGCAGCAGCACCTCGTCTCCCGGGCGGCAGTGAATCCTGAAGGCGATCTGGTTACACATGGTGCCTGAAGGCAGATAGAGCCCGGCCTCCTTGCCCAGCAGTTCGGCCACCCTCTCCTGCAGCCGATTGACGGTCGGATCTTCGAACTTCTGCTCATCCCCGACTTCGGCCTCGGCCATGAACTTCCGCATCGGGGCCGTCGGCCGGGTGACGGTGTCGCTGTAGAGGTCGATCTTGATTGGCGGCATAATGGTTCTCCCCTGTGGTTGAGATCCGCCTATTATCCATGATTACTCCAACGGCGGGCACCGAATTCGCTCCTTCTCTCCCCCTGCACCGGCGCTGCCGGAGGGGCAGGCCCGGGTTCAAGCGCCCGGTCGGCCGGCCAGGCCCGATCTGGTATAATTCGAGCCCTTCTGAAGGTCCCAATCAATTGCGATTCAGGAGCTTCGGTCGGGCAAACTCCCTCTCGGAAGCGGATGTCCATCGACGAGATTCGAGAACGCTACAGCCGGGCAGGCCTGAGCAAAGGGGACCTGAACCCCGATCCGATCCTGCAGTTCGAGCAGTGGTATCAGGATGCCTCGGACGCGGGGGTCTTCGAGCCGGGCGCGGCCTGTCTGGCGACGGCCGGCCGTGATGCCGAGCCTGCGGCCCGCATGGTCCTGCTGAAGGACGTGGAGTCCCGCGGATTCATCTTCTTCACCAACTACGGCAGCCCCAAGGCCCGGGACCTGGCCGAAAATCCTCGAGCCGCCCTGGTGGTGGCCTGGGTGGAGCTAGCCCGTCAGGTGCGCATCTCCGGAAGCGTCGAGCGCATCTCCAGGGAGGAATCGGCCCGCTATTTCGAGAGCCGGCCGGCCGGCAGCCGGCTCAGCGCCTGGGCTTCGCACCAGAGCGAGGTGATCGAAAACCGCCAGGTTCTGGAAGAGCGGATGCGAAGCTTTCGAGCCAGGTTCGGCGACGGCGACATTCCCCTGCCTCCCTTCTGGGGAGGGTATTGCCTCTCCCCTGACCATATCGAATTCTGGCAGGGGCGGCCCGACCGCCTCAACGACCGGCTTCGCTACCGCCGCCAGGCGGAAACCCGGTGGGTCGTGGAAAGACTGGAGCCCTGAGCGATAGCCGCGGGCCGGAGTTCGAAAACCATGAACATCTACCGAATGGAACTGTCGAGCCCCATTCTGGAGGTCCACCCATGAAAACAATCACCCTGGCGTTTGCCCTCCTTGCTTCCTCTGCCAACCTGCTGGCCGGATCGACCGACTCGGTCCAAACGGCCCAGGGAGTTCTCAAGATCACCCCGGTGACTCACGGCAGCCTGATGCTGGAGTTCAAGGGCAAAGTCATACACATCGACCCGTGGGGCCGGGGGGACTACACCGGACTGCCCAAGGCCGACCTGATCCTCATCACCGACATTCACGGTGACCACCTGGACCCGGCGCAGGTAAAGAAACTGAAAAAGAGCGGCACCGAGATCGTGGCTCCCGAAGCGGTGGCCCAGACTGTGACCGAGGCGGAGGTGCTGCACAACGGCCGGAAAAAGGTGGTGGCCGGCCTGGAGATCGAAGCCGTGGCCATGTACAACCACAAGCGGGGACCCAGCCCCGGAAAGCTCTACCACGACAAGGGCAGAGGCAACGGCTACGTGCTGACCCTGGGCGGCAAGAGGGTCTACATCTCGGGCGACACCGCCTGCATCCCGGAGATGAAGGCCTTGACCGGCATCGATATCGCCTTCGTCACCATGAACCTGCCCTACACCATGCCGCCCGAGGAAGCAGCCGAGTGCGTCGCAGCCTTCAAGCCCAAAATCGTCTATCCCTACCACTACCGCGGCTCCGACCTGAACGTATTCACCCGGGCCCTGGAATCTCATCCCGACATCGAAGTCAGGCTAAGGGATTGGTACTAGTGGCCTCTCCAAGAACAGCAAGCAGGAAAAACAGACACCCTCTCTTTTCTTGCATGGATCAAGAGAATGGACAGGATGAAATACCAAGCGATCCGGTTTATCCTGTCTTTCCACGTTTCTATCAACAACACCCGGTGAGAGGTCCCGGCATTACAATTGGGAATTGGAATCCGCTCAAGTAGAATGAGCCCCTGGGGAAGGCGGCAGGGTTTTACAGTCCAGTTGCACGGCCAGCCGCTCGGGGAGAATCCATGAGCGTTGAGAGCGACCCGAAGATTAGCTACCACATCGGCGACTCCTCCTTCGGGCGGCTGTTGATTGCGGCCAGCTCGAAGGGACTGTGCGGCCTGATGTGGGGAGACGGTGATCGGGAGCTTCTGGAGGCGCTGGCGGAGCGGTTTCGGAGGTTCGCCCTCCGCCCCGGCCTGGAGAAACCCCAACGGTGGTTTGAGCCCGTCAACCGATTTCTGGGCGGAGACCCGGTCGACCTAGCCTTCCCGCTCGACCCGGGGGGAACGGCTTTTCAGCGAACCGTCTGGCGCCGGATCCGGCAGATTCCGCTCGGCCGGACCCAAACCTATGCAGGCTTGGCTAAGGATTTGGGCAATCCGGGCGGCGTCCGGGCAGTGGCCGGCGCCTGCGCCGCCAATCCCGTGGCCCTGGTCATCCCCTGTCACCGGGTCATCCGCAGCGACGGCGGGTTGGGAGGCTATCGCTGGGGGCTGGCGAGGAAGCGAAGGCTGCTGAGCCTGGAAGCGTCCATGGTGGAGGACGGTCCCTGGAGGCTGACCGCACCCGCCGGCCCGGAGCGGGTGGGCGCCGCACTCCCCGACCCTCTTTCGGAGCACGGATCCAGACAGGAAAGCGGCAACCCCTGACTCGTGGAACCACCCCTTTCATGACAAACGACCGCAACAATCCCTGAAATACGAACTGGAGGTTAGATCCATGGCATTGGCCATTCGCATCGGCATCGTAGGCGCGGGAGACAACACCCGCGTGCGTCACATTCCAGGACTGCAGGCCCAGGAGGGCGTCGAGGTCGTCTCCGTCTGCAACCGCAGCCGGGAGTCCAGCCAACGGGTGGCCAAGGCGTTCGGCATCCCCGTCATTCACGACAACTGGCGGGAGCTGGTCGCCTCGGACGGGATCGACGCGGTGGTGATCGGCACCTGGCCCTATCTCCACTGCCCCATCACCCTGGCGGCCCTGGAGGCCGGCAAGCACGTGATGACCGAGGCTCGCATGGCCATGGACGCCGGCCAAGCCCGGCTGATGCTGGAGGAGTCCCAGGCCAACCCTCACCTGGTGACCCAGATCGTTCCCTCCCCCATCACCTTGAGGGTGGACGGCATGATTCGGAAGCTGGTGGCCGAAGGCTACCTGGGCGACATCCTGGCGGTGGACGTCACCAATAACGCCAACAGCTTCGTGGACCGATCCGGCCCGCTGCACTGGCGCCACGACCGCGACCTGAGCGGCTTCAACATCCTGGCCATGGGGATCTGGTACGAGGCCCTGATGCGGTGGGTGGGCGAGGCCGTCGAGGTCATGGCCATGACCCAGGTCAACGTCACCCGGCGCGGCACCCCCGAGGGCGTGCTGCAGACCATCACCATTCCCGACCACGTGGACATCCTGGCCAAGATGGCCTGCGGGGCCCAGGCGCGAATGCAGTTCAGCGCGGTGACCGGCCTGGCTGCCTCCATCTCCAGGGCCTGGCTGTTCGGCAGCGAGGGCACTCTTTGTTACGATCTGGATGCCGACGAGCTGTCGGGGGGAAAGCGGGGGGACAGCGATCTGGCGCCGATCGCCATTCCGGCTGAACTGGAGGGAAGCTGGAGGGTGGAGGAGGAGTTCATCAACGCCATCCGCGGCGAGGAAAAGATCTCTCACACCAGCTTCGAGGATGGCCTCAAGTACATGCAGTTCACGGAAGCGGTGACCCGCAGCGCCCGGTCGGGCGTGTCGGTTTCGGTACAGGACGTGGGTTGATTCTGACCGGCGGAGCCGGAAAGTCCACTATTCCCGGCCGGCGCCCGCCTCGGCCACCAGCCGCGCCGTCTCGCGGGCGATCACCAGCTCTTCGTTGGCCAGAATGACCAGGACCGAAACCCGGGACCCCTCGGCGGAAATCACCGTGTCCCTGCCGCGAACCTGGTTCCTGTCAGGGTCGATCCGAATGCCCAGATATTCCAGGCCCTGGCAGACGGATTGCCGGATCCGGATGCCGTTTTCTCCGATTCCACCCGTAAAGGCCAGAATATCCAGGCCTTCCAGGACCGCGGAATAGGCGCCGATGTACTTCCTGGTTTCGTGCACCAGCACCTCCAGGGCCAGCTTGGCCCGAGGGTTCCCCGCCGCTGCCGCTTCCTCCAGGTCCCGCACGTCCCCGCTCAATCCCGATATTCCCTTGAGCCCTCCCCTCTGGGAAAGGCCTTCCCGTACCTGGTCCACACTGAGGCCCTCCTCCTGCATGAGATAAAGCGGAACAAAGGGATCCAGATCGCCGTTGCGGGTGGCGTGGGACAAGCCCGCCTGGGGTGAAAAACCCATGCTGGTTTCAACGGACCGGCCGTTCCTGATGGCGCAGATGCTGGCGCTGCCGCCCATGTGGCAGGAGATGATTTTCAGGTCCCGGCCGGAGCGCCTGGCCAGTTCGGGGGCGCGCCAGGAGATGTAGCGATGGGAGGCTCCGTGAAACCCGTAGCGCTGAATGGCGTGTTTCTCGGCCCATTCATATGGGATCCCGTAGGTCCTGGCGTAGTCGGGAATGGTCTTGTGAAAGGCGGCTTCGAACACCCCCACCAGGGTCTTGTCGGGCAGAAGCTGCTGGAAGATGCGGAAGGCCTCGATGTAGGGGGGATTGTGGGCCGGAGCCAGGAAGATGTAATCCTCCATGGCTTGGATGACCTCGTCGGTCACCACCACCGAATCGGCAATGCCCTTGGCGTGAACCGGCTTGAAGCCGATGGCGTCGAGTTCTTCCAGGCTGGTCAGGACGTCGGCCGCCGGGTCTGTCAGGATCTCGAGCACCTGCTCGATGGCGGCGCGATGGTCGGGGGCCCGGATATCCCTTTCCTGCCTGGCGCCCTCTCCCAACTGGTAGCTCAACGGCGAGCTGGAGCTGCCCACCCGCTCGACCCTGCCCACCGCAGCCACCGATTCGTCTTCCATCTGGAACAGCCGGAACTTCAAGGAAGTGGATCCGACGTTGACGACCAGTATCTTCATGACGGTTTCAAACGCCCTTTCCGGTCCGGCTCAGCCCGCGGCGCCGCCCGCGGCCTTGCCGACCAGAACGGCCAGCGCGATGGATCGGATCTTGGTTTCGGGAGTCTCGGCCCGGGACAGCAGAATGAGCGGAACCCGGGCTCCCAGGACAATGCCCCCCGATTCCCCCTGGGCAAAGTAGAGAATGGCGCGGTAGAGGATGTTGGCCGCCTCGATATCGGGGGCCAGGAAAATGTCGGTGGCCTCCACCAGCGGGCTGTCGATGCCCTTTCGCTCGGCGGCAAACCTGCTCAAGGGGGAATCGAGGGCGATGGGTCCTTCGATGTAGGCTCCCGAGATCTGACCGCGCCTATTCATCAGGGTCAAGCCGGCCGCGTCCAGCGTGGCCGGCATCTCGGGATTGACGAACTCCAGGGCGCAGAGGACGGCCAGGTTGGGCTTGGACACACCAATCGCATGAGCCACTTCGATGGCGTTGCGGCAGATCTCGGCCTTTTGAACCAGGTTGGGAGCGATATTGATGGCGGCGTCGGTCATGACCATCAGCCGCTGGATTCCGGGCACCTGGAAGACAATCACCTGGCTCAGCAGCCGCCCGGTGCGAAGGCCGTTCTCCCGGTCGAGCACCGCCCGGACCAGGGTGGAGGTGTTGATCTTGCCCTTCATCAGCAGGCTGGCCCGGCCTTCCCGAATCAGTCCGATGGCTTTCCTGGCCGCTCGGGCCTGGTCGGGCTCGTGGATCACCTGGTCGGGAGCCAGCTCCAGTCCGACCTTCTCGACCATGGGTTCCATCCTGGAGCGGTCGCCCACCAGGATGCCCCGGGCCAGACCCATGGACTGGGCCTGCTTGAGCGCTTGCAGCACGTCCGGGTCCTGGCCGCAGGCCACCGCGATGCCGGCCGGCCCCTGGCTGACGGCCGCGGCTACCAGTTCATCCAGGCTCTTGTACATTGAATGAGGCCTCCTTTGGCGCATCCTCGGGAGCGGACCGATGGCGGCCCTCCGGCGTCCGCGGCTGGCTCGCCGCCTGACGTCGCCCGGTCCGCCACATGCCGTACGGAGGTCAGACCGAGGCCGGCGTCCCTTGCAGGACCGACTTCACGATCCGGTCGAACTCGCTGTCGGACAGGAGGCGCTTGCTGTCGATGGAAGTCTGCTTGACCTGGGCCAGGATCTCGTTGGCCTGCTCCGGCGTGGCCTGCAGTCCCCGGCGTTCCAGGTGCTCCTCGATATTGGCCAGGCCGCTCCCCTTGCCCAGGGCAATATCCACCGCCGGCCGGCCGACCACTTCCGGAAGGAAGGGAATGTATTCCAGAGGCTCGGCCTGCTTGCAGCGGCTATGGAACATGGCCACGATGCCCGACTCGATATGGTAGAGAGAGTCGCCGACGATGGGCCGATTGGGAGGCACGCCGAAACCGCTCAACTCCTGAACCAGCTTGGACAGCTCGTAGAAGCCTTCGGTCTTGACGCCGGTATCCACGCCGTAGAGGACCTTCAGGGCCATGATGGTGTCTTCCAG
>JAPPFQ010000295.1 GCA_028875135.1 Acidobacteriota bacterium | reverse complement strand
TCTCCGAACAGCATGCGGGCGGGACGCCCGCGCTCCCGGGGGGGCCTCCCGATGGTGCGGTGGGGGCGTATCCGGCGGACGATTTCTCTGAAAGCCGACCGGCACCCTTTGGGAAGCTCCCGAAGGCTCAGTTGTTTCGAGCCGGGCCGGCGCCGGTCAATCCAGGCTCTTGTCCGCCAGGCGAATCCCCAGCTCGTCCAACTGCTTTTGATTCACAGGGGTCGGACAATCGGCCATCAGGTCGACCGCCCGGGCCGTCTTGGGAAAGGCGATGACGTCCCGAATGGAACTGTCGCCCGTCAGCAACATCACGATGCGGTCCAGCCCCAGGGCAATCCCTCCATGGGGCGGCACACCGTATTCCAATGCCTCCAGGAAGAACCCAAAGCGCAGCCGCGCCTCCTCTTCGCCCAGGGACAGCGCGCGAAAGACCCTGGACTGCAGGTCCTGGCGATGGATACGAATCGAGCCCCCGCCGATTTCAACCCCGTTGAGAACCAGGTCGTAGGCTCTGGCCCGCACCGACCCGGGGTGGGTCTCCAGCTTGGAAATGTCCTCCTCCATGGGGGAGGTGAAGGGGTGATGGCAGGCGACGTGCCGCTTCTCGGCCTCGTCGTATTCGAACATCGGAAACTGGGTCACCCAGAGGAAGTGGTTGGCCTGCAAGTCGATGAGGTCTTCCTGCCTGGCCAATTGGAGGCGGACGGCCCCCAGGGAATCCGCGACCACCTTCCGGCTCCCGGAAACCAGCAGAACCAGGTCTCCCGGTTCCGCCGCGGCCTGCTGCACCAGGCTGCGGCAACCCGACTCTCCCAGGTGCTTCAACAGCGGAGACTGAACACCGGAGTCCAGCACCTTGACGTATGCCAGCGCGGGGGCGCCAAAGACTCGAGCCGCGGCCGCAAGGTCGTCCAACTGCTTCCGGGAGTAGCCGGAGCAGCCTGGAACCCGGATTCCCTTGACCTGGCCGCCGTTGTCGAGGGCGCTTCGAAAGGGCGGAAACTCTGTCTGCCCCAGTCCCCGGCTGAAATCGACCAGCTCCAGTCCGAAGCGGGTGTCGGGCTTGTCGGTGCCGTAGCGAGCGATGGCCTCCTCGTAGGGGATACGGGGGAACGGCGTCCGGATGCCATGGCCCGTCAACTTGAAGATCTCGGCCATCATCGGCTCCACCACCCCGAAGACTGTCTCCGGCTGGGCAAACGACATCTCGATATCGATCTGGGTGAATTCGGGTTGCCGGTCGGCCCGCAGGTCTTCGTCCCTGAAACAGCGCACGATCTGGAAGTACTTGTCCATGCCCCCAACCATCAGGAGCTGCTTGAAGAGCTGGGGCGATTGAGGCAGGGCGTAAAAGCCCCCGGCGTGAAGCCGGGAGGGAACCAGGTAGTCGCGAGCCCCTTCCGGAGTCGACTTGGTCAGGAAGGGCGTCTCGATCTCATAGAAGCCCTGGCTGTCGAGGAAGCGGCGGACGGCCATGGTGGCCTGGTGACGCAGCTTGAAATTGCGGCTGAGACCGGGGCGGCGCAGGTCCAGGTAGCGATACTTGAGCCGCAGGTCCTCGGAGGTGGAAGTGTCGTCCTCGATGGGGAACGGAGGGGTCCTGGACTCGTTCAGGAGCAGCAGCGTAGAGGCCAGCACTTCGATCTCGCCGGTACCGATGGAGGGATTCACCGTTTCCGGATCCCGCTGCAGCACCGTGCCTCGAACCATGATCACATACTCCGAGCGCAACCCCTTGGCCTTCTGATGAGCTTCCGGGGACTGGTCGGGATTGAAAAGCACCTGGGTCACGCCTTCCCGATCCCGCAGATCGATGAAGATGAGATGTCCCAGGTCGCGGCGCCTGGCCACCCAACCCATCAGCACCACCTCCCGATCGCCGTCGCTCGGGCGCAGTTGTCCGCAATGATGGGTCCGTTCCGCTGTTCCCAACGAGTCCAATGCCAAAGCCGATCTCCTCCTCTAATGTCCGGTCTCAGAAATCATTTCCAAGCCTGGAAACGACTTCCTCCTGGCTTACCAGGATCTGCCGCCCATCCCTCATGCGCTTCAGGGGAAATTCCCCGGTCTCCAATTCGTTCTCCCCCACGATCAGGACATGGCCGGCCCCGAGCCTGTTGGCCAGCCGCAGGGAGCTCTTCAGAGTTCGGGGCGCGAAGTCCAGAAAGCAGCGGATTCCCTGGCGCCGGAATTCTCGGGCCATCAGCGAGGCTCTGTCGAAGGCCGGCTCGCCCAAGGGGGCGATAAAGAGCTGGGGCCGCCCCGCTGCCGGAGAGCCGCTCTCTTGCCGGCACAGGAGAATGACACGCTCCAGTCCCAAGGCAAATCCGAAGCCGTGGGTGGGCCGGCCCCCCAGGACCTCGGCCAATCCGTCGTAGCGCCCGCCGCCCACCAGAGCATTCTGTGCGCCCAGTCTCGGGCTGGTGATCTCGAAGGTGGTGCGGCTGTAGTAATCCAGCCCCCGCACCAGGCGGGGCACGATCCTGAACCGGATGTCGCGGCGCTTGAGATGGCCCAGAAAGCGATCGAAGTGCAGGCGGCAGGGCTCGTCCAGAAATTCCAGGATCGAGGGAAGCGTCTCGATCGCGGGCTGGCAGGGGTCACGCTTGCAGTCCAAGACCCGCAGTGGATTGGAACGGCAGCGCCGGCGGCAGTCGGGGCAAAGCCCGTCCTCCCGTTCGCTCAGCGCGACTTGCAGTTTCCGCGAAAAACGGGCGCGGCATTGGCTGGAGCCGATGGAGTTCACCAGTAGCTCGGTCTCGCCGACGCCGATCCGATCCAGGAACAGTTGCAGCAGCTCGATCACTTCCGCCTCGATGGCGGGATGATCCGAGCCCAGCACCTCTGCGCCCAACTGGTGGAACTGCCGGAAGCGCCCTTTCTGCGGCCGTTCCCGGCGGAACATGGGCCCCATGTAGTAGACCTTCCAGATCTGCGGGTCCCGATGGATCTGGTGCTCCAGGTAGGCCCGAACCACCGATGCCGTCCCCTCCGGACGAAGCGTGAGCGAGCGGCTGTCACGGTCGTCGAAGGTGTACATCTCCTTGGCGACGATATCGGTGTCTTCTCCCACCCCCCGGGCAAACAGCTCGGTGCTTTCGAAGACCGGCGTGCGGATTTCGGAGAACCCATAGAGGGAGAGGACCTCCCTGGCGGTCTCCTCCACCCGATTCCATACCGCCGATTCCTGCGGCAGAATGTCCCGAGTCCCCTTGATGGCCTTGATCATGAGAGTTCCGTTGGGCAGGCTCGATTGGGGCGCTTCAACCAGATGGGGCGATGTGGGCGGGAACCTGTCGCTTGAAAGGGAAACCGCACCCCCGGGGAGAAAGGCGGCATCATGAGAGGCCCGACTGTCGCCGACGCCGCCGTCGCCAAAAACGAGTAAAGCTAACACAAGCCATCCGGCCAGGCAAGCGGCCCCGGGGCTTGCCTGTTCCATGGCTCCCGGTTGGCCGGCCCGCGCATCGCAGGGAAACTGAGCGGTACGCTACGGGAGTGTATGCGGGCGGGACGCCCGCGCTCCCGGGTGGGGCCTCCTCCCATCACTTTTGCCCCTCAAGCGGGTGTGCGCCGCATTGCCGGACCGTAGCCCCTGCCGATGCGGCAGAGCCGTCACGCTTGGTGGCCCTTTGTCGTCCTTCGCGGCCCTTCGTGGATTGGAACAGGTCATGGGCTGTGATAGTTTAACTTCCCGATTCGAGTCGGTTGCCGCCTCGCTTGCCGTCGAGACAACCGTAGAGCAAGCCCATGTTCCGGTACAGCTACATCATCATCCCGCCCCTGGAATCCCTCGGTTTCGAGCGGCGGGTGCGGGAGACCCTGGCCTTTCTAAAGGAGTGCGGTTACGCCGGGGTTGAAGTGAATCTTACCGATTCACCGGATCTCGACCTGGACCGCCTGGAGCAGTGGCTGGACGAGCTGGACCTGGTCATCCCCTCCTTCCTGACAGGCGAGGCCTATGGGCAGGGACTCTGCCTGAGCTCGCCCGATCCATCGATTCGACAGAAAACGGTCGACCGCCTGGTGGGCTACCTGGAGGTCGCACGGCGATTCAAGGCCATCCTGGTGGTCGGTCTGCTGCAGGGACTTCTGAGCGACGAGCCCGACGTTGCAGCCGCTCAGGCCAGAATCCGCGGCTGCTTCCGCCGGCTCGCCGCCCAGGCCGAGGCCCAAGGCGTGGAAGTGGTGGTGGAGCCGGTCAACCACTTGCAGGTGGGCTTCAACAACAGCGTGGCCGAAGTTCGCCGGCTGGTCGCCGAGGTGGGGTCTCCCGCCCTCAAGCCCATGGTGGATACCATCCACATGAACGTGGAAGAGCGCTCCCTGGTGGAGCCCATCCTGGAATGCGGATCTTCCCTGCGCCATGTCCACCTCTGCGAAAGCAACGGATCCCTGCTGGGCAGCGGGCACCTGGACTTCGCGGCCGTCCTGGGCGCCCTCGACCGGATTGACTACGATGGATTCGCTTCGGTGAAAGTCTACCGCGGGGCCGTTCTGGAGGATGCGGCGCCGGCCAGCTTGCGTTATCTTCGGCGACTCCGCCTCGAAACAACGCCACCAGGCGGAGGCTGACCGCGCCGGGCGCGGCGCACCGGAACAGATCCGTCCCCAAACCCGCTGCCATGACCCCCCAATCCCCCTGCAACCTGTGCGGCGCTCGAGAGGCGGAGGAAGTCGCCAGGCTGGACCGGCACGGGAAGCCTCTACGGACCGTCATCTGCCGCAAATGCGGACTGGTTTGGAGCGACCCGCTTCCCACCGAAGAGACCCTGAAAAAATTCTACGCCGAGGAGTACCGGCTCCAGTACAAGGGAACGACCCGGCCGACTCCGGAACACGTCTACCGGGCCGGCAGAGTCGCCGCCCACCGCTTCCGCCACCTGAAAAAAATACTGGACCCGGGCGCGGTGATTGTGGACGTGGGTTCGGGAGGGGGGGAGTTCGTCTACCTGATGCGCCGTCTCGGCTTCGATGCCCGCGGAGTCCAACCCCACGAGGGCTACGCCCGCTACGCACAGAAAGAGCTGGGAGTCCCGGTCCACCTCGGTTTCGTGCGCGAAGTCCGGCTTCCCCCGGCGAGCTGCCACCTGGTGACGCTCTACCATGCCCTGGAACACATGGCCTCCCCCTCCGAGGTGCTGGAGCACGTCAGGGAATGGCTGGAGCCTCGGGGTTGGCTGGTGATCGAGGTCCCCAACGTGGAGGCCACCTGCCAGTCACCGGGCCATCGCTTCCATCAGGCCCATCTCTACAGCTTCAATCCGGCCAGCCTGCGCCGGCTGGGAGAAAAAACCGGCTTTCGCCCGCACCGAACCGATCTTTCGCCCGACGGCGGCAACGTCACGGCAATCTTTGCAAAGGAGAGTGTCGAATCCATCCGAACGGAAATCCCGGGAAATTGCGAGCGGATCATGGGGACCATCCGGCGTCACACCCTCCTGCGGCACTTCGCCTCTTCCCACCCCTATGCCAGACCTCTGCGAAGGCTCCGGGGGCGGTTGCAGGAGAAACGGGCCACCCGCCGGTTCGGAGGCGGCCGGGAGCTGCTCGACGCCATCCGATCTCGGGAGATGCCTGAAACAACAGAAAAAAGAGTTATCCACGAAGGGACACAAAGGACGACGAAGGGCCACTAAGGGGTTGGAGAAGCCTCAATAGGAATGCGCCAAAGGTCGGGAAGGGGGTCAACGAAAGACACAAGGGACATAAAGGATTTGCCCGCGAGGGGGCAACAAGGACCGCAGTGGAGCCAGGGGGGCGCTTCCCGCCCCATCGTGATTTGCAAGGATCATTAACATCGATGCACAGGATGCACAGGATTTTTTCAGGAAACGGCTGGCTCCCAATGCCGGGAATCCGCAAATCCTCATCGGATCATCGGCCGAGCCGACTTCTGGTGCAGGAAGCTTCTCATCCTGTTTATCCTGTGCATCCTGTGCATCGATGTTCAATATGTAGGAAGCCGGTTTCACTCTCGTATGATCTGCCCGGCACGGCGGGGGCACGGCCAAGACCCATCCTGCATAGCCCGGACCCGGATGGGACCTATGGTATGATCCCCTTCCGCCAAGGCGATACAGCCGGGACTCCTCTCACGGAACCCCACTCCATGCATTCAGCCGAAAACGACGACCAGGGCTCCGACGAGCCCATCCGGGAACCCCGCCGCCATCCCTGGCTGTGGCTGGTCTATCTGCTCCTTTACGCGGTCGCCATCCCCTGGTACTGGCCGGCCGGATACCGGGGCCCGCTGGTTCTGGGACTGCCTCTCTGGGTGGCGGTCTCGCTGATCGCAGTGCTGGTGCTGGCCGGATGGACCGGCTGGGTGATCTCTCGCTACTGGACGACTGTCGGGGAAGAAGACTCCCATGGGGGCCAGTGAAAGCCAGTTGACCTTCGGTTGGGGGGCGTTGACGGTCATCGCCCTCTACCTGTTTTCCACCATCGGCGTCGGTTGGCTGGCGCGGCGAAGCAGTCGGGGCCACAGTCTGTCGGACCACTACCTGGCGGGACGGTCTCTCGGCTTTCTGGCTCTCTTTCTCACCCTTTACTCCACTCAATACAGCGGCAATACACTCTTCGGCTACACCGGGATCTCCTACCGCATCGGCTTCAGTTGGACCGCCTCCATCCTGTTCATGTTCTCGGTAATCACCGGGTACCTGCTGTTTGCGCCACGGCTGGTGGCCCTCTCCCGGAAGAAGAAGTTCATTACCCCCGGAGACTACATCGCCCACCGCTTCGGCTCGCCCCGGCTCACCCTGCTCGCCACCCTGCTGATGATCTACGCCCTGGCCAACTATACCCTGGCCCAACTGAGAGCCATAGGAGCGGCCGTCGAGGGACTCACCAACGGAGCCGTCCCTTCCGCCTACGGCATCATCACCCTGGCCATCATCATGGTGGTCTACGAGACCCTGGGGGGCATGCGCAGCGTAGCCTGGACCGACATGATCCAGGGCATCCTGCTGCTGTCGGGTTTCCTGATGCTTCTCTTCATGGTGCCCGGTCTGGCCGGCGGCCTGCCCGCGGTGGTGGAGCATCTCAGCCGCATCGACCCCGCCAAGGTTCAGGTGCCGACCCTGGAGGGGTGCATGAACTGGCTCAGCTACGTGTTCCTCTTTGGATTCGGGGCGGCCATCTACCCCCAGGCCATCCAACGCCTCTACGCCAGCCGATCCACCCGGGTGCTCAAACGGTCCCTGGCCCTGATGACCATCATGCCCTTCACCACCGCACTGATCGCCATGATCTGCGGGGTGACCGGAAGCATGGTCCTGCCCGGCCTGGCGCTCGGAGAAACCGACCAGGTGCTGGCCCGGATCTGCAGCCTCATCATGAACCAGTCCACCGAGGGGTATTGGCTGGTCGTCCTCATCTTTGCGGCTGCCCTGGCGGCCCTGATGTCGACGGCCGATTCGGCCCTGCTCTCGATCTCCTCCATGGTCACCAAGGACATCTACCAGGTCTACTTCCGTCCCCAGAGCAACGAGGCGGAGCTGACCTCCGTCGGCAAGTGGTGCTCCTGGATCATCGTCACCATGCTGGTGATCGTCGCCATCGGCACCCAGAATACGCTGATCCGCCTGCTCGAGCTCAAGTTCGAGGTGCTCATCCAGATAGCTCCCTGCTTTTTCCTGGGCCTCTACTGGAAGCGGCTCCGCGGAGAGACCGTGTTTACGGGAATGGTGGCGGGCTTGCTGGTCGGCCTGGGACTGACATGGCTGGGCTATCCTCGGCTATGGGGATTCCATGCCGGCGTCATCGGCCTGCTGGTGAATTTCGGCTGCTGCCTGGCGGGTGCCCTGCGTCCGGCCTCACCAAGACAAATGTGAACGGATATATCTGTACAATCCTGTAGTCGTATAAGAATTTCGCCGAGCCCACGCCAAGAGCCCTGCTCATCGCGTCAAATAGATCAACACCAGGGGCAGCAGAAAGAAGGTCATCCCCACGTGCAGCAGGGGGACCAGCCTGGATTTCAGCGACCACTCGGCCAGCACCTCGGCCATGGCGATGGGAACACGCCGAATCGGCCAGACCAGCACAACCCCGAACAGGTTGAGCAGCAGGTGAGCAAAGGCGACCGTGATAGCCGCCGGGTTGCCCGTCACCAGAGAGGCCAGCATGGCGGTGATGGTGGTTCCTATGTTGGCGCCCAGGGTAAAGGGAAGAATCTGCATGAGCGACAGAATGCCGGCGCCCGCCAGCGGAACCGCCAGGGAGGTGGTGATCGAGCTGCTCTGGACCGCTATGGTCGTCACAACACCCAGCACCAGGGCTCTGGGGGCCGTTCTGAAAAGGATTTGGTTGAAGAATCGCCCGATCCTGCCGATCACCAGGGATTTCAGAACCACCACCAGGTAGCGCAACGAAAGGAAGAGGAGAGCCACCGCGATGAGCAGCATGACAGCTCCCGACTCCGAGGTCCCTCGACCGATGACCTTCACGGCAGGCTCCACGATGGTCTTGATCGGATTGACCAACTGCAATCCCCCCAACTCCCTGAGAACCTCCGACAGCACGGAGGAAGCGTGACCCAGCACGTTGGTGAACAACTGCAAGGGGAAAAAAACCACCACCAGGATGAGATTGAAGAAGTCGTGGACCGTAGCCGCCGCAAAAGCCCGCCTGAATTCTTCAGGTCGAGAGATATGGCCCACCGAGACCAGTGTGTTGGTGACACTGGTGCCCAGGTTGGAGCCGATGATGATGGGAATGGCCCCCTGAACATCCAGGGCTCCCCCGGCAACCAGTCCCACCGTCATGGCGGTAACGGTCGAAGAGCTTTGCACCACGCTGGTGGCCAGCACTCCGATAAACAGACCCACGAACGGATTGGCGGTGGTGGTCAGCAGGCGCTCGGCGAATCCGTGGCCGAAGAACTTGAAGGATGCCCCCATCAGGGAAATGCTCAAAAAGAACAGGTAGAGCAGCGCCAGCAGGAGCAACACTCTCAGGATCGGCTTGCCAAGAAATTGTTGAACGGTAATGACTGTTCCTCCTGGCCCTTGTCGGACCTGAGATGAAAAAGGGATGCCGTGGCCTACTCCAGCGCCTTGAACTCGGAAACCCGTCCTCCCTTGAAGCGCACCCGGCACCGCCCGGGTGCTCCTCCCGGCTTGCGCCTGAACTCATACACCTGAACGTTTCCCGCTTCCTGGGTAACCAGCCTGCCGTCTCCGATGGAGAGTGCTACCTGGGCAAAGGTCATGTCCGATGCCAACTCGTGGTCCCGGATGAGTCTCCAGGTATTCTCGCTCCAGTGCGAGTAGAGCTGTCGGGGGTCCTTGGCAAAGAAGAACGGGTCCAAGACCATCTGGTAGAGTTGCCGCTTCCCGTCAAACGTGCCGATGACGGTTCCCATGGCCATTCCTTGCCTCTCGAAGACGGCCAGGACCTGCCGGTCTCCCGACCGGCCCGGGGCGGGCTGCTCCACCACCTCTTTCACCACCAGTTCTTCCAGGGCAGGAAGCAGCCCTCCCCCACCTCCGGCGGCAGGCTTCCCGCTCCTGCCGACGGGGTAATAGGGCAACTGAAAGGCCTTCTTCACCCAGATCGGCTTCCCCACCAGCCGCTTGGCCTCCTCGAACCCCGAAACGTAGAACCGGGGTAGCCGCACCAGGTAATCCCGCTCAATTTTTTTGGCGGCCGTCTTTTTGGGAGTGACAGGGCGGCTGCGGTCGTAGAGCATCCAACCCACGCGGAGACCCAGCAGGGCCACCAGCACGGCCGCCCAGATAATCCTTTTCTTGGCCGTTTTGGAGAGCTTCATTCGATTGTCCTCTCGACGGAATCTGAACTGTCCTAGAATGAATCCGGTTTTTTCGCTTCCTTCGAAGCGGAAGCACAGGCCCGAGGGAGATCGGCATGGCCGGCCGGAAGAGCGGCGCCCCCGGGAAGAGATCCTTTCCCGGTCTTGAGGGGTAGTCGCTGTCGATTCACCCCATCCTCACCCCGGAGCGATGATGAAGGCGGTTGTTTTCGATCGGAAGCTTGAAGTCGTAGATGCGCCCAAACCGGCGTTCACCGGGAACGAAAGCGTAGTGCGTCTCATCCAGGCGGGTATCTGCAACACCGATCTTGAAATCACCAGGGGGTACTTCGGGTTCAAGGGCGTGCTGGGCCACGAGTTCGTCGGCAGGGTCGAATCCTCCAGGACTCCGTCTCTGGTGGGCGTCCGGGTGGTTGGAGAAATCAACGCCGCCTGCTCCCGCTGCGAGTTCTGCCGATCCGGTTGGGACAGGCACTGTCCCCAGCGCTCGGTGCTGGGAATTCTGAATCGGGACGGCGCCTTTCGCGAGTACTTCACCCTTCCGGATAAGAATCTCCATCCGGTTCCCGACTCGGTCTCCGACGACGACGCGGTCTTTGTGGAACCGGTCGCGGCCGCCTGTGAGATTCTAGACCAAGTCGACATCCAAAGGGCCGAAAAGATCGCCGTTCTGGGAGACGGAAAGCTGGGACTTCTGATCGCCATGGTCCTGGCTCAGGCCAGGCGGCCCACCCACCCTCCATTGACCCTGATTGGCAAGCATCCGGAGAAAATGCGCCTTGCCGAAGACCTGGGGATCGGCACCCTCCACCTGCGCTCGACCCAAGCGGCCCACCGCTCCTTTGAACTGGTGGTGGAAGCTACCGGTTCGCCGTCGGGACTGGACCTTGCTCTTCGACTCCTGAAACCCCGTGGCACCGTAGTCCTGAAGTCGACCTTTCATGGGCGGCAGTCATTCGATCCGGCTTCGGTGGTGGTGGACGAGCTCACCCTGTTGGGATCTCGCTGCGGCCGCTTCGAACCGGCCCTCGATCTGCTGGTCCGCAAGCGCCTCCGCCCCAGCCGGCTGATCCGGGATTCCCTGCCTCTGACCCGGGCGCCAGAGGCATTCCGACTGGCTCAATTCCCCGGCACGCTGAAAGTGCTGCTGCACCCGGGATGAGTGAAGAGTGGATAGTGGTCAGCCCGGTTCTCTCCTTGCTGTCCGGATCATTCCGGGGGGAACAGACGATCCTCAATAAAGACAAACCACGAATGGACACGAATAGACACAAATAAAGATCGAACTATTTCAACGAGAAGGGCGCTCAAATGCCTTTGCAATTTTGTGTCCCTGGAACGACTTCGTTTCTGTCGTAGAAAACCCCTCGATATCGATTATCAAGTTCCCCAATCAACAACCCCTCAATCAGTGTATTGGTGTTCATTCGTGTCCATTTGTGGTTCGTCGTTTTCCTCTGTGGATATCTCTTTCCCCTGCCTGCCGGTCTGAGGCACAGCCTCGCTAGATCTGAAGAGGGCCCAACTTGAAGGGGGGCGCCTCCGGATTGAGGGCGGCGACCTGGAGGCTTCGAACGAGCACCTCCCGGGTCCGGGCCGGATCGATCAGGGCATCCACCCACAGCCGGGCTGCCCCGTAGCGAGGGTCGGCCTGGTGTTCAAGGGTCTCCCGGACCTCGGCCGCCAGTTCCCGGCGTTGCTCATCCGTCAACCTGTCTCCTTCCCTTTCCCGCTGCGCCAGCCGGACGTCCACCAGGGTACGGGCTGCCTGCTCCCCGCCCATTACGGCATAGCGGGCGCTGGGCCAGGCGTAGAGGAACCTGGGCCCATAGGCTCTGCCGCACATGGCGTAGTGGCCGGCTCCGAAGCTGCCGCCCAGGATCACCGTGATCTTGGGAACGACACTGTTGGAGACCACGTTCACCATCCTGGCTCCGGCCTTGATGATGCCCCCGTGTTCGGCCTCCTTCCCCACCATGAAGCCGTTGACGTCGTGCAGAAAAACGAGCGGGATGCCGTTCTGGTTGCAGTCCATCATGAAGCGGGCGGCCTTGTTGGCGCTCTCGGCGTAGATCACGCCGCCCACTTCCAGGCGTCCGTCCTGCCTCTGCCGGTGCTGCCTCTGATTGGCTACCAGGCCCACGGCAAACCCGCCCAGACGCGCGTACCCGGTAACCAGGGTCCGGCCGTAGTCCTTCCGGTACTCGGTGAATCGGCTGTCGTCCACCAAGCGCGCAATCACTTCCCGGATTTCATACTCGCCGGCGGGATCGGCGGATAAGATTCCCCCAAGCTCCGCCGGGTCGTAGCGGGGCTCCACCGGCGGACGGCGATCCGGACCGAAACCCGTCGGCCGGCCCATTTTGTCCACCAGCTCGCGAATGCGGCGCAGACAACCGAGATCGTCCTTTTCCCGGAAGTCGACAGTGCCGCTGAGGCTGGCGTGCACCCCGGCGCCGCCCAGCTCCTCGCTGGACACCTCCTGCCCGATGGCCGCCTTGACCAGGGCCGGTCCGGCCAGGTAGAGCCCGCTTCCCTCGGTCATGAGCAGCTTGTCGCACATCACCGGCAGATAGGCTCCGCCAGCTACGCAGGAGCCCATGACGGCGGTGATCTGCGGAATCCCGCGGGCGGACAGGACGGCGTTGTTGTAGAAGACCCGGCCGAAGTCGTCGGTGTCGGGGAACACGTCTTCCTGCAAAGGCAGAAAAATCCCGGCGGAGTCCACCAGGTAGATGACGGGCAGACGGTTCTCCAG